>JBCCWF010000388.1:0-6599 GCA_039194035.1 Cyanobacteria bacterium P01_E01_bin.6
CAAAGCAGCATTGCTATTGCCAACTACCTCATACGTCAATGCGGTATCGGGGTCCTGGTCATCTTCAAAGGCATCGAAGAGCGGGATAACAGTATTTGCGGCTCCCTCCGCCACGCTCACATCTGCTATTCCGCTGCTGGCTGGAGCGGCATTAGCATTTGCTTCTGAGTGCACAAGATATATTGGGTCGCTAACAGAGCCTTGAGGTAGCCCATTAGCATCAACGATTGCTGAAGTGAAGCCAATTGGTAATCTATCGTTACCAGCAAAAGCAGGTTGGCTAGCAGGTGCTCCAAAATCGAAAAAAGAAGTTATGTCTTGAACACTGCCATCCAACAGGATATCTACAGTTTGAACTTCAATAGCATTGTTGGCAGGGTATGGCGAGCTAGAGAATTCATCTGAAACGTTAACCGGGTTTCCATCAGGATCGATGTAGTCAAATGGTTGGATAAAACCCTTAACTAAATTAATTCTAGCTGTATCGCCGGCATCACCAGAAATAGTGACTTGAATATTGCTCTGAGAATAAGCCCCTGACTCGCCTGACTGAACACCATTTACCGATAACGTGGCTTGCTTATTTGCAGTGTCTTGAGTAGCTAAAGCAAGACTACCGCCCTGAGATCCATCACCAATAAATTCCGCGACTGCAGTAGTTCCATCTGTAAACAATACATGAGCAGTCGAATTGATGAGTTCTGCTCCAGAAATTCCACCAATATCCCAATTATTAAATCGCGGATCGACACCATTGATATCAACAGGCTTTTTGGGAAGTCCAACGATGGAGTTAGGGTCTACATCAACACCGAATTCAACAATTTCCCCAGTTTGGTAACCTCCATCAAGGTTGGGATCGAAGGTGAGTAGCATCCCTTCGTATCCTTGCGAACCTCCATCGCCAAAGAACGGTTCTAGCTTTTCTTGGGGAGAAGGTTCAAATGCGCCTGTTCCACCTGTATTGCTGAACGTTAAACCCCGAGAAGCGCTATCTCCTGCAAGCCCTTCGGGGTCAAAAACTGTATCTGGGAAAAGTGCATCGGTAATATCGAAGTAAACCGCTGCTATACGCTTATCACCAGTATTTTCAATAGTAAATGAATCGTTCTTAAATGTTGATGAATTGATCTTCCCTCCTTGCTTGATGGTAAACCTTGCCTGACCATTTAAGCTTGGATTGAGCGGATCTACCGGAGAGATACCAGTAAACGGATCGGTGACCAGAATATGTGGATATTGCTGTAATGCCTTGCTGGAAAAAGGTAGATTGAGATCAAATTCTTCAGTTTTATATTCAACATCCCAATTCCCGCCTTGAGACGAAGCTCCTGTAATGCTGGCAGAAGCTGCAATCTTTAACTGAGTAATCGCTGATAGCGTTCGTACAAAGCTTTTGCCCAAGTCGTCAGAAGCAACATTGCACCCGTAGATCGCAATCGTTGCATCTTGGGAGAGATAGGAAGACCATCTCTTGAGAATATTCCTATATCTGCCAAGTGTTTCGGAATTAAGCTGCGTGTTCCCAAGATACAGATTGCCAGAGCAGCCATGAGACAATAAATGCAGACTTCTAGCCCCATGATGTTCCGCCAAAATATTGCCAACTTCTACAACGCCATCACTATCAGAGTCGATAAAAATCGCTTTAAATCCAGGAAGCAAACCTTCTAATAGGATGTTTCTATCGTTCAGAGATTTATCTACGACAACTAATCCATCCAAAGATTCTTTCTTAAGAGGAGAGACTCTTGGATCGATCTTGTAATCCATGAAGGAATTGGCTTGAAAGTGAAGGGAAGTATCTACTCCAAAACCTGCTTTACTCATTTCAGTTTTCATTGAAAATTCACCAAATTCAAGTCAGTTAGAAATTTAAAAAAACAGACGACTCTTAGCACGGTCGTAAGAAGGAGAAATTATCTTTCAGCTGAGTTAGCACAGCTAAAAGAAGAAGCAAAAAACAAAGTGGCAACCCTACAAGAGAGCTTTACCGGCTGAGGAGTAATCCAGAAATATGCCAAGGCTCACAAAAGCCTATCCACAAATCAAGCTTGGATTACTGAGGATTAAAATAGCCTGTAGCTCTAAACCAAATGCCATGAATGGAACAACAAGAAACAGGTTCAACTGAACACTGTGTTCTGAGCAAAGAAGCACTAGGAGCAAAAGAGAGTAGCGTCATATCAAGCACATCGAAGCGCTCAGATGAGAGTCACTTTTCAACATGGCATGCATATATGAACTCACTTCTAGGCTTGTTCACCTCCAACTAGACAAGTTCTACCTCAAGTCAACAGTACATTTGCTGACATTTTATTTACTATAACATGCGTGTGGTTTGGATGCGTGTTTCCATGTAGATGTTCTCACGGACGTGCATAAAAATATATGTACTTTATCTACGCAGAATCTGCTTGGCTGAATAAAGCAGAGGAGTTATAGCTGTAGTCCATCAATGGTATAAAGCTAGCTGCCATTGAAGACTCTATGCGTGTGTGCTAACACCTGGTGATATCACTCACTGGTACAACATTCAATGGTTTAGTTGCTGAACTCAACGCAGCAGAAATTCTCGTGTTTTTCAACTTGTAGTGTATAAATATGGCAGCCTACGGAAGAAATTGCATCATCCTGAGCTAATGGGGCAATTTTCTCCGTATTCCAGAAGTGATTGCTCAGCAGGCTAAATACATACCGACTGGTGACACAAACGTTCACTTCCAGTATCTAGTCCTGGAAGCTTCGATCGCCATCTGTTCTGCTTTCAGTCATAATAAGAAACATTGGTAGTTCGTAACACTAGCTGCATAATATTTTGGAATCTAGACCACTTGATTCAATTGTTCTTGCGGTATTAAAGACAAGAAATATCTTTGCTTGGGAATGTAAAAAAACTGCTCAAATATGGTTAACAATCTGAACTTATCAAGCGTTGTATTATGTCGCTCAATTCTAGGTTCAACCAAGGTCAGTTTAATCTTTCTGAGACGCCTTGGCTTAACTCAGTTGAGCGCGATCGTACATCTGCTTCACCGACTGAAAGGTTGTTTTTAACTAGTACCTGAAACAGTCAACACTGTTGCATAAGTTAAGCCATCTCTGGCAGGGGCAGAAGCATAGCTAGCTTAGCCCTCAATGGGCAGTCTTCTTCTAGATTATCGACAATCTTAATTGCTCCAACCGGTCTTCCTCCTTATCTTGGTGACGAATATACGCTTGAATCGCTTCTTCATCCAGTAATAGCTACGAGCTCAAAAACTTTCCCGCTGAAGTTTCGACAATGGCTCATGAACTCCCTCGCTATTTCAGTCGCCCTTTTGTTCTTCATGTATCCCACTATCTGAACACTACATGCTGCGGGGGAATACTCATAAACATGTGCACATGGTCTGGTGCTAGATAGTCTTCTACTATCAGACACTCTTTCTGACGCGCCAGTTCGTGAAACATCTCACCTAGATGACTGCGCAACTGCCCAAACAGCACCGTCCTGCGACGCTTTGGAATGAATACGATGCGATACTTACAATTCCAACTCGTATGATTTAGCTTTTTTGACATTCATTAGATTTTCTCCTTGCATGAGAAATGCAAGGAGAATTTTTCTGCTACTGCTTCACACGGTCAAACCTTTGTGAGCCTCCACGGCAGAAAGGTAAAAGTTTCAGTTAGGAGTTGGGAACACTTGAGCCGCTAGAGGAACATTGAATCTTCATGCGCTCTTTGAAATCATTGACCATTAAGGGTAAACCCTCTTGCAGGGGAACTATTGGCTTCCATCCTAAACGATTCATTGCCAAATCAATGACAGGCTTTCGGCGACGAGGATCGTCTTGTGGCAACGGTTTGAATTGTATGTCCGTAGAAGGATTCACCATATTCTGAATTGTTTGAGCAAGCTTGAGGATGGTGTACTCTGTTGGGTTGCCTAAGTTAACAGGCCCAATATAGTCTCCATCCATTAATCGAATTAAGCCATCAACTAGATCGGATACATAGCAGAAACTACGAGTCTGAGAACCGTCCCCATAAACAGTTAAAGGAATGCCCTGTAAGGCTTGGACGGCAAAATTACTTACCACTCTTCCATCGTTCTCCAACATGCGTGGTCCGTAGGTATTAAAAATCCTAGCGACTCGGATATCTACATTGTTTTGTCTGTGATAATCAAAAGCTAACGTCTCGGCAACACGCTTACCTTCGTCATAGCAACTTCTAATTCCAATCGGATTGACATTGCCATGATAACTTTCAGGTTGTGGATGTATTTCCGGATCTCCGTATACTTCAGACGTAGAAGCTAGTAGGAATTTGGCTTTGACACGTTTAGCCAGCCCCAACATATTGAGTGTGCCCATCACATTTGTCTTGATGGTTTTTACTGGATTAAACTGATAATGAATCGGAGAAGCTGGACAAGCCAGATGGTAAATCTCATCAGCCTCTAATCGAATTGGTTCAGTAATGTCATGCCTTATCAGTTCAAATCTAGGATGGCCAAACCATTTCTGAACATTTCTTTTGGTACCAGTGTAGAAGTTGTCGAGACAAATAACTTCATCTCCTCTCTCCATCAATTTATCGATTAGATGGGAACCAATAAATCCTGCGCCACCAGTAACAAGTATATGCTTCACTTTCTGACTCACCGAATTTAGGGCAACTTGAGAAGAAGACAATTTAAGCAGACTAATTCAAGTATCTTTCCAAATCAAGAGCAGATACTTCAACCATATTATTAATATCCTGTGGGCCTTGTGTCAAGATATACGTCTGCTTCCCTTTCTTAAGCTCAATATCGATCGCTTAAATTCCCTGTCTCCCCTCTTCTCATTTATCCATAGACGTAGTTCCACTCGCGTCAACAACCATCGCCTCTGTAAGAACAATACTGTGAGAGACAAGTGAAATGGTAGTAGGCCTCTCTATGTCGTCGCTTGAGCGAGCAGTCAGATGCCCGCTGATACTCCATTCAAATGTCGTCATTTCCCTCCGTCTCTCGTCATCAACGAACTCCCAGGGGGGTCGATACGATCTACGTGATTAGTAACGAACAGCTTGACAGAGTTATTCGGAGCGATGTTGTCGTTCAAATGGACTTCATACATCAGTTCTGGGGAATTGCCATACAAACTAGTAGGCAGCTCTTGGGCTTGGTGTCTGCTTTCAAGTTCCTGCAGCATAGCCTTAATAAACATTACAGCAAATTGCTATAGAAGTTGGGGGCGGTGTTGGAACAAACGTCCACAGCGCCGCCCCTATAACTCTGCAAAGAACTAAACAAAGGTGAATGCACCACCAGTTAGACTATTGAGTGTATTGTCTTTAAAGATTGCTATCAGTTCGGGGCTACCCACTGTAGTGGAGTAAAGACCTGTACCTTCAGAATGTGCTGACAAACTATACCCGGTAGCGCTTCCAGACAATTGAACTTTATCCCCTTGTCCAAGACTGAAATCTTCTATCAAAGCATAGTCATCCTCGCCCGAGCTTGAAGATTTCTTATCTACATAGTGTATTTTAGAAGACTCTCCCAACACAAACAGATCGGCGCCTTCTCCTCCTATTAAGATATCGATTTCATTACGTCCTGGATTGCTATCGCCAGCATGACCACCGATAAGCGTATCTTTGCCTGCATTTCCAAGTAGGGTATCGTTGTCCCCACCTCCTTCTAAGCGATCGTTTCCATCACCTCCAAATAGTCGGTCAACTCCTATGCCACCGTGGAGTATGTCATCATCTAAACCACCGTACAGTTCGTCATTCCCTCTTTTTCCTGTTATCTTGTCATTCCCTGCTAGCCCCGAAAAGACCTCATCCTTGTCAGAGCCTCTGAGGTCGTCACTATTGTTCGTACCAACAATATCTGCAGCATCTGGAGCCGGCTCCGGACTAGGTGTTGGTGCTGGAGTCGGATCCGGACTAGGCGTTGGATTCGGTGTCGGATCTTCAGACTGATCTTCGGCTGGCTTACCAACTCGGGTGTAGGAAACACCTCTTAGGTTGAAATCTGAATTCTCGCTCTGGTTCGCCCCCTTCCCATTGCCATAGGGGGTTGCCGTTATATCCAGACGAGTAAACGGACTGGATGCATCAATATTGAATTCGTACTTTTCAGTACCAACTTTTCTTCCATAGGTGGGATCAAAAATGCCTGTATCTACTTGATTTCCTTGGCTATCATAAGCAACCCAGCGACCGGTTTCGGGAAGACCCTCCCACTCATTGGCAGACATCAAGCCCAATTCAACCTGCACCTCTTTCACCGAACCATTGAAATCAACGATCAACCGTTCGCTAGTGCCTGACTGGGCAATGTAATCAATTTGATTGCTGTAGCGCCCGCCTGCGATGGCAAAACCACCTCTTCTGTACTTTATATCTTCTGGAGAACTGTCAGACGCAAGACCAATCAGCTCTACACCATCCCCCCACTCTTGAACACTATCACTGCCGTTTAGTACGCCTCTCGATGCTTTTAGTTCGCTTGTCGGATTTGGGTCGGGAGTTGGATCGGGGTCGGGAGTTGGGTCGGGGTCGGGAGTTGGATCGGGGTCGGGAGTTGGATTCTCTTGAAGGATCACGAAACAATG
>JBCCWF010000389.1:0-6543 GCA_039194035.1 Cyanobacteria bacterium P01_E01_bin.6
CCCCCCCCCCCCCCCCCCCCACCCTCCCCCCCCCGACCCCGCGCTCACCCTCCCCCCCCCTACCCCCACATCACCCTCCCCACCCCTACCGCCTGATCACCCTCCCCACCCCTACCCGGGCGATCGCCCCTCGCTCGACAGCGTTTAAACCCAAATCCATTTGGCCCATTGCCATCTTGGCGATGCTTGTTGTGATGGCAGGAGTTGGACTCAAAGCATTTAGGAGTCTTCGCCAATCACCGGTAGGACAAGAAGAGACAACGCCTGCGCAGCTCCCCGTTCGAGTGGTTAAGGCTGAGCTGGGACTCGCTCAAGAATGGGTATTTGATGATGGCATTGTCTGGCCAGTGCGGCGGCGCGTGCTGAATTTTGAGGCCGATGGGGATATTTTGGCGATCGCCAAAGTGGATGGACGCGATCTGCGGGAAGGCGATTATGTATCTCGGGGGCAGGTCCTGGCGACGATTGATGCCCGTAAACAGCGCTCGGCGATTGATACCTCCGAGGCGGATTTGGAGGTGTCGATTGCCCAGCGCAATCAAGCTGATGCCGCATTGATTCAGGCCGAGGCCAACGTTGATAAAGCACAATCTGATTTGGAGTTGGCGGAAAGTGAGCTGGTGCGAAATCAAGGACTATTTGAAGAAGGGGGGATTTCAGCGAGCGATCGCGATGTGTTTATCAACCGAGTGGATCAAGCTGAAGCAGCCTTGAGGAGTGCCGAACAAGACATTCGCTCCGCAGAAGATGGCGTGCGATCGGCAGAAGCAACCATTGCAGCGTCTCAAGCCCGTTTGAGAGAATCCAATATTGGCTTAGAAGATACTCAACTGGTGTCTCCCATTGATGGGATCGTCGCCTACATCAACATCCGAGAAGGCGAATATTGGAGTGCCCAGCGATTGGATTCGAGTAGCGATCAGAGCATCATTGAAAGTGCGCCGATTGTGATTGTGAATCCTCAAGAATTTGAAGTAGAACTAGAACTCCAAGCCGATGATGCTCGTTCGATTCGCTCCGGACAGCAAGCCTACGTGGTACTTGAAGAAGACGTGAGTGCAGCCCAAGCGGCAGGCGCAACCACCAATGACTTACTCAACATCGCCAAACAACAAGGCAGTCGAGGACAGGTGTTTGCCGTCAGCCCAACCCAAACGCCGGGTGGACGAGGCACCGAAGTTAGTATTCGCAACTTTCAGTCAGTCCGAAACCTGAGAGTGGGCGGTCGCGCCTATATTTGGATCGAGGCTGCGACCAATGCCAATGCCGTGATGATTCCACTGGGAGCTTTGTTGCCGCGAGACCAGACTTTCTACGCCTTTGTTGTGAATGAATCCACTGGCACCGTAGAACGACGACAAGTTGAACGAGGAATTGAAGGACTGAATGGAGTCGAAATCCTCAGCGGAATTGAACCAGGCGATCTCGTTGTCACCGAGGGCATCAATCGCTTGGTAGATGGAACCCCTGTTGCAATTGTGTCTCAGGAAGAGGGGCTATGAAAACAGACGAGCGCCCTCAATCATCCCCGGCAGAAGCATCTCAGAACCGGGACACCGTTCAGGCATCTCCATTGATGCGCTTCTTTTTCACTCGTCAAATCTTTGCCATTCTCCTCTGCTTCTTACTGCTGATGGGGGGATTGATGGGTTATCTCTCCATGGTGAAGGAAGGTGACCCCGATATTCAGATTGCCCGCGCGATGATCACCACCGCTTGGGGAGGGACAGATGCAGAAACCCTCGAAAACCAGGTCACCGACAAAATTGAAGAGGAAATCAAAAGCCTCCAGGGACTGGATGATTTCACCAGTGCCACGTTCAACTCGTTCTCGATTATCAATGTGGCCTTCAAGGCCGAAGCTCCGGTTGCAGAATCGATTCAACAACTGCGAGGCAAGGTGGATGATGCCGAACCAGAACTCCCTTCAGAATCAGAAGGGCGTGAGCAATCTGAGTTTGAGCAACTCTCTCAACAAGATGCACCCATTCTGACTCTGGCGCTCACCGGAGAAGGGTTGGATATTGCAATTCTCAGTCAGGCGGCTGAAGAGTTGCAGGAACGCCTAGAATCCGTCAAAAATGTCCGCGAGGTGAATCTGGGTGGACGGCGAGAAGAGGTGATTCATGTGCAAATGTTGCCCAGCCGCCTCACCACTTTAGGGATTTCTGCAACTCAGGTGAGGGATGCGATTCAAGGGAACAACATCGATACCTCATGGGACTTGGTACGGGATGATGCCATCGGTGCTCAGGTTCGCCTATTTGGCCGTTTTCGCACCCTAGAAGATCTGAAGAATGTTCCGATCATCCGCCTGGCTGATAGTCGAGTGGTGCGACTGGCGGAAGTGGCCGATGTCTATCAGGGACTCGAACGGGAGGAAAATCGAGCCTTCCTGAGTTGGCAAGGAGAGGACTTCACCTCAGCGATCAACTTAGAAGTCGTGAAAGTTCCGGGCAGTGACACGATTCAGGTGGTGGAAGATACGTTGGCATCGATGGAAACCGCCACCCAAGAACCTGATATTTGGCCTTTTGGAATGGAGTATCGGGTGCTCAATAGCGATGCCGATACTATTCGAGATGAGCTGAATAACCTGGGCAGCAATGTGCTGCAGGCCTCTCTTTGTGTGTTTGCGGTGCTCTTCATTGCCCTCACTTGGCGCGAAGCGTTGATTGCAGGACTGGCGATTCCACTCACCTTTGCGGGCGCAATCTTTATCCTCTGGATGGCTGGATATACCCTGAATACCATGGTGATGGTGGGGATGATTTTGGCCTTGGGGCTCTTGGTCGATGTCTTCATCCTGATGCTGGAAGGGATGCACGACGGCATTTTTGTTCAGGGACTCTCCTTCCCCAATGCGGCCATTAAGACAGTGCAGACCTATGCTGCTCCTGCATTTGCCGGACAGCTGACGACGATTTTGGCGATGGCTCCACTGATGGCGATCGCCGGAACCATGGGCAAGTTCATTCGCCTGATTCCCATTAGTGCCATCACCTGTTTGGTGCTGAGCTATGCGATCGCCCTCCTCGCTGTCATCCCCCTGTCAAAGTTCCTGATGGGGAAAACCCAGGGCACTCATACCAAAACGTTTGTGGATCGCCTCACCGAAGAGGTGGCTGAGAAATTTACGGCCTGGAGTCTCATCTTTACCGTGCCAAATCGGAGCGTTGCGCGGTTGTGGACGCTTGTGACCATTGGCTTGTTTGTCTGTGCGGTTATTCTCTTCAGCACGTTAACCGTATCGCTATTTCCTCAAACCGATGGCAAGAAACTAAGTATTAATGTCGAGCTGCCGCCTGCCGCTACCTTGGAACGATCCCAAGAAGTGGGCGATCGCATTGGCGAATTCCTCCGCACCTACACCGATCCAGATGATTCCATTGTGTTTGAGAGCATCATCAAGCTCATCGGTCAGCGCAGTAATCTGGTCGCCTCTAGTGAACTGAAGCCAGGCAATGCCGATTATTTTGTCGGACTCTCTGCTGTCATGGTGGAGCGATCGCAGCGCCAGCGCGATTCGTTCGTCTATGCCCGTGAACTGCAACAGGTCGTTGAAACCGAGATTCTGAGAGACTATCCCGGCGCGGTTCTCTCCTTTCAATATGAACGAGCCGGGGGAGGTGATGACCCCATTCAGGTGGAGCTGTATGGCGACGATATGCAGACGCTGCGAGAGATTTCTGCCCAGGTTCAGCAAGCGCTGCGAGGCATTCCGGGCACCATGGATGTGCGCGATGATTTGGGCAACCTGCGCAATGACTACAAGCTCGTACCCAAACGAGAAGCCCTCGATTTCTATGGCATTAGTCAAAACGACTTGGGTCTCCAAGGACGCTACTTGATGATCGACAACGACATTGGGAACTTTGCCGTGGGCAGTGGGGAAGAAGATCTGGAAATTCGCCTCAGTAGCCGCTGGCCATCCCAACAAGGGGCGATCGGTGGACCGTCTCGACTTGATGAATTTGCCACTGTTCGCTTTATCACCGCCGATGGTGAAGCGGTATCAGCCGATGCGCTGTTGGAACCCGTCGAAGGAGCCGTTCCCCTATCCATTACCCATCGAGATACAGAACGCAGCGTGACGGTGCTCGCAAAGAATATTCCCGGTTCACAATACTATGACAGCGAGATCTTGGCTGAACTTGCCCCCGCGTTGACAGCTATGCAGTATGATCCGGCCTTGAGTGATGAGGCCAATCTTGAGGCGGGGCATTGGCCTCGGGGCTATCGCTATCGATTTGGTGGCGATGCCGACACCAGCGGAGAAACCTTTGGATCAGCAGGCCAAATGTTGGTCGTCGCCATCTTCCTCGTGTTTGCTGTCCTCGTCTTGCAATTTGGTTCCTATACGCAGCCCATCATTATTATTCTCACCATTCCTTTTGCGTTGATCGGCACCTTATTTGGCTTTTTCTTATTGGGACTGCCCTTCTCCTTCCCTGCTGCCATCGGCATCATTTCGCTCGTGGGCATTGTGGTAAATGATGCCATCGTCATGGTGGAGACCATGAACGAGCGACGCAAACAAGGATTGGATGTCCGTCACGCCGCCGCCATCGGCGCGAGCGATCGCCTCCGTCCCATTCTCACCACCACCATCACCACGGTAATTGGTCTGTTGCCCTTAGCTTTTAGTGATGCCCAGTGGTTTCCCCTCTGTATGGCCATCATTTTTGGATTGATGTCTGCCACTGTGATTGCTCTCATGGTAGTGCCAGGATTGTATTTACAACTCACCCCCAATCTCTCAGTAACCGATGATGCATAACACACGACGAGAGTGAGACTCAGTCAATGGAATTTTCGCTCACATCCAAACAAACCCTTCCTCAGCCTCACTATCAGCACCTTTTGACGGTGATGGTACTGAGGCTGCTGATCATCCCTTTTTTGCAGGGAGGCCTTGGAGAGATCGTGGCGTCCTTGTTGTTTTTCTACATCACATTTTTGATCGTTCAATCCTACCGATTGAAGCGATCGCTCTTCGTCATCTTTGTGGCGATCGCGGCCGTCGGTTTTTTCCTGGACATCATCTTGACCCTCGGCTGGGTTTCTACCTCTGTGACGCCCATGATCCTGACCTTTCTAAGTATTTACATTGTCTTCTTTGGGTCTGCCGCCTTACTCATCCTTCAAAATATTGTCAAAACACCACGAGTGACCATGGATATGGTGCGGGGCGGTATCTGTGTCTATCTGCTGTTGGGATATTTCTGGGCATTGCTCTATGCCATGGTCTACACACTCGATGGCAATGCCTTTTCGAGTGCGCTCCTGACTGATGACTCATATCTGAACCTGCTGTATTTCAGTTTTGTCACCCTGACAACATTGGGGTTTGGTGATATTGTCCCCGTTAATGAAGTGGCGTCTGTCTTCACCATCTTGGAAGCCTTGGTTGGGCAAATGTATCCCACGGTCTTTATTGCATTACTGGTGGGTGGATACTTAGCCAATCGACAAATCCCGGACGAGTAAATCTGGTGCGATCGCAGGGTATCGATTTAAGCCGGGAAATCTTGACTGGATTGCGTTACGCCATGTCAAATTTCCATTGCGATATTCGCTATGAGTCTCAGACACCAGCTCAAGGGCTAGATACTCGTCGATGGTGTAAGTCTTTTCAAGTGCCTGAGCATTCTGTGGCTCATGGTTGCTTTGCAGAGGATACCAAAATCCTAGCAAGATGCTTTTGATTCCAAATCAGGGCTAAGTACCTGGACGTAATAAAACCAAAACCCCCAATCTTGTGTCGCCCGCGCAGCGGGCGACACAAGATTGGGAAGGTTACGTTTAATTATGGCTAGCTACTTAATTTCCAGAGTACTTAATAGGGCAGCAACTTCAGAATAAGCAAGGGCTTCCCCGACTCTCGTGCAATCAGTCCTCGACCTTTCAGACTCACGACCATCCTCCTGATTGCTGTGGTGGCAGCGTTACCTACTCTTGAGCAGGTCGCGCATGCATGTTACGAATATCGGTTTGCCGTGAATACTATGAGCATGTCATTCATGGATGTCTTGTGCTACCAGCCGTACTCGAAGAAGAAAATTATTCGCTCTTTAAATTCTGGTTCGAGGATCGCATCCACGACGGCCTATATTATCGCCATGAGCTTTTTTACCGACTGCAAACGCTTTCAGTCGAATTCCGTGCACAGCTATACCATTCTGCATGCCAACTCGCCCAGCAAGAACCGGTTGTTGTCACCGTGACAAGCGATACATGTAGTCTTTGGGTCAGTTTGCAAAATCCAAACGACATGATGATAAAACGGCGGAATCAGATGGCTCAGCAACTGGCTCACCTTCAGATTCATCGTTAATCCCAAAACCCAGTGTCGGCGACTTATTATTTAAGCTGGGAAAATTTCAAGGCGGGATTCTGGGGCGCTCAGCGCCTCAGAATCCCGCCTTGAAATACAAGCGATATCAATTCAACATCACTTGGCAAACTGCTCAAAAATGCAATGAAAAAATAAGGGTTTGGCGTGGGCCACGCGCACCCCCAACCCATATTTTTTAGTAAAAC
>JBCCWF010000390.1:0-6540 GCA_039194035.1 Cyanobacteria bacterium P01_E01_bin.6
CTGTAAAAGATATTAGAAAACCATTCAATTAAATCGGGATGACAGGATTCGAACCTGCGACATCCTGCTCCCAAAGCAGGCGCGCTACCAAGCTGCGCTACATCCCGTTAGTAACCAGCCCAGTATAACTTGCTTTGTCGGTTCCACGACAACCAAGAATAAAAATGCCAGATTCTGGATAAGTGACAGATTCACAACGTCAGGCAGGTTTCATATGTTTCGAAGACTATCGGAAGACTATCAACCCTAGGTAGTAGAACCCAATATGCCGTATTGTCCACTGTCACACGCAACGAATTGCATGCATGTGTTCTACCGTAAGATACAGTTCTACGGTGTGTTATTCAGTGCAACCCATGGCTCCACGATCTCACTCAACACCAACTCCTAAGACGTGGCCCATCGAGCAGTTACCAGGGCTGAGCATTGAGCATCAGACTGGATTGAAACAACACGGCATTGAGACCACACAGCAGCTTCTGCTCAACTCACAGACCCGAGATCAACGAGAGGCGATCGCCATTAACTTGAGAACGTCTCCAACCCGTGTAACCAAGTGGATTGCCCTTGCAGAACTATCACGTATTCCATCGGTCGGCTGCACGTATTGTGGTGTTCTGCTCCATGCAGGCATTGCATCGCCCACACAACTTATCCAGACCTCACTTCCTCGACTACATCGTCAAATTCTCAAGCTTCACGTCTCTACGATGCATAGCAAAGATTATTGCCCTTCTCTCAATGATGTCGCCTGCTGGCAACACCAAGCAAGACAACTTGTCCCCCGTGCCTAGAACAGACAGTGAAACTTCTCAGCTTCACCACGAAGGCATGGGTAATTGAGGCGCGCTGAGCGCGCCTCAATTACCCATGCCTTCGTAAACTTTTCCAATCCTTGGCCGTGAGTCAGCGTAAGTGCCTGGACGTAATTAAAACCAAAACCCGAAATCCTGTGCCGACCGCTGCGCAGTCGGCACAGGATTTGGAAAGTGACGTTTAATGATGGCTAGCGACTTATCTTAGAAAGTGTGACAAAGAAAAGGGCGCAGACTATCTCTACTCGGTATACCAGAACATTCCTTTAATGCCTTCTGGATCAGACATAAACCCTAAATTTTGATAAAACTCAACCACATGGGGATCTGCAAAAAGAGTAATGTTGCTAATGTCCTCATTTCTTAACTTCTTGATGACATGTCGCATCAATGCTTTGCCGAGCCCTTTGCCTTGATAATCGGGATGAACAACAACATCCCAGATCGTTGCGTTGAATGCATGATCAGACGTTGCACGAGAGAACCCGACTAAGCGACGGCGACTACCCTTCTGTTCCCACATCGAAACGACCAGAAAGCTATGTTGTATGGCCTTCTTTACTTTTCGTAATGGTCTCCGAGACCAGCCAACAGCATCACACAATTCTTCAAGATCATAGAGGTCAATTTCTCGATCGGATGAGAAAAAAATGCGCGGCTCTTGGTCAGTAGACGGCTGGAGCGGCACATATGCATCGGTCGGCGATGGCTGAGCGGCGATCGCCGCATCTGATGTCGTAAATAAACTTTTCCAAAAACCCATGCAGGCGTACTTTCGTGCGTGGAATATTAGAGAGTGGAATCTAATACTAGTAGTATATGGTGTATCCTCCTTAGACTCCAGGATTTCCAGTGGATTAAGAAAATAATCATTGACTTTACCCTTGGTAATGATTCTTCAAAGAGTTCAGATTGAGAGGGTTTCAGGCCGATATAGAGAAATTAGTGGTTAAATGTGGAGAAGTTGTACCTTCTCCATGAATACGCATTAAATCAGCTCAGGCTAGAAATCCTTTCAACCGACTTTGTTAAACAACTAGCAACTTTGCTGCATAAGAGTTGTATGACATTGTTAACATCCGTCAAATTCTATGTACATGGCAGTTTAGATCAAAGAAATTTTCATGGATTGTGAAAACTTCGTGAGAATCTAGGGTTTCCTATAACTGTTAACTGTCAAATATCTCTCCCAACAGCTAGACGAGTTTCTCTCGTGAACATACCCAACATGGCTGCAGGCCTCAAATCATCTACGCTAGAACTGCTCAAGCGCTTTAATCGAGCGTTCCCACAATTTTATGAACAGTTTGTGAGTAGTGAGATTCAACTGCAAAATCTGCGGTTGGCCTACCAGCTTTACCGAAAACGTCAGGCTGTTATAGAGCTTAGACCCGAAGGGAACAAAAGTGCTCTGCATTTTGCCTATCGAAATCAGTCCTTTTTACTCAGCGATATTTTTGGTGTGCTTGCAGCCTATGGGTTAACCATCCATAGCTTGAGCCTCTACGGGCAGATCTACCCGCCCATGCTGGTATTTATCAAACTTGTCGTCTCTAGGGGTGGAAAAACTCTGACAGACAAGACCGCAGATAACGTTCGACGAGCAGTTCTTGAAGCACTAGCGGGTCGTTTTGAAGTCGAAGAAATGCTTGCGGTTGAGTTTAATCTCGATTCGGGATTAGAGCAGGTTGAAACTGAGTTCTACGTTGATCCAGTGTTTCATCTCCCAGCACTACTCATTGAAGCAGACAACCAGCCTGGGTTGTTTTACAAAGTGATGTATGCAATCTGGCAAGAAGATTTGCTGGTCGTCAATGCAAATCTCTTGGTGTGGCGCGGACGAACTCGCTTGATTCTCTATCTTTTAGGGCCAAATGAGAGCCTTATTCCAGAATACTTGGGACAAAAAATTGCAGAAGGGATGAGAGTGCGCTTGCTAGGCGGACAGCGTTACTAGCCGTGCAAGCAAAATTTAGACAAATTCACTAAGTCATGTGTTAAAAGATGGCACGGAACCTAAAAAAATGAGATTGCCTTCGTGACGAATGTCACGAGTGTTTAAGGCCCGTCTTAGGCTCACTTAGTTGAAGTCTAATGCGTGTGATAAATTTCCTCGGCCACTCGCTTGAGTCTAGAAAGCTGGGCTTTCATATCTTGTAGGGCGAACTGCTCTGCAAAGGTATGAAATCCAAATCTTATGAGTGGATTGGGAATCTGAAATTCAAACCGATTGATCAGCTGTGTACCGCCGCGATCGCCCGGACAACATTCCCATCGATCGTATCCACAGAAAAAACCCTTGAACTGCCAAACGACTAATCCTGGTTCACGTTCAACCACAGTGTTCTGTAAGGCAGGTTCAATCAGTGGAAGTCGAATAACGAAGCGACTTCTTCCACCCAAATCTGTTGTCCATGAGCCAACAGGGTCGCAGCGTAAAGCGGGATTTAACCAGCGATGCATTAGTTCTAAATCGGTGAAGCACATCTCAACTGCGGTGGCACTCGCGTTGATATAGACCGAATATTCAATGGTGTGGCAACTACTCATCCTAATTTCGAAATCAGTGTCAGCAAAAGGTAATCCTGAAGGTAAGTAGGTGGTCACAATTAACTGTAAAACCCATAAAACCCTGCGCCGCACGCTGCGCGGGCGGCGCAGGGTTATGAATTTGGTTTTTAATTGTGCCGAGGTACTTATCAATACCTTCAGTATTACCTTTTGCTGACACCTTCTTACACTAGACACCCAGCAAAGTGTCCTGGACATTGAGAAAAGTTTGACGCTGTTCCCGTAGAGTAAAACTATCGTGGCAAAATTTTGTATCTCTATCGAGAGCAGGATTAGTAAGTAGATAAGTAGCTAGCCATCAGTAAACGTAACCTTCCAAATGCTGTACCGCCCGCGCAGCGAGTGGTACAGCATTTGGGGTTTTGTTTTTAATGACGTCCAGGTATTTAAGCATCCATAATCTCACCTTAAAAACCTGGGGAGCACCCCTCAGAGGCGCTCCCCAGGTTTTTAGGGTGAGTTTAACAACACCGAGTTACTTATTATGCAAAATCTGGTCGGCAGCTGTCGTTTTGTTTCAGCGACTGCCAATGCCCATATCCTAACCACTGCAATACATGCTATAGATGGCTTTTCCTAAGTTTGATCCAGCATTTTTTATTCATGCCCATGTGTGCCCTTTTTCATTGGCATAAATCATCCATGTACGTTGGCTATGCCTTTCGATAATTTTTTCAGCAGTGGACTGAATGTTTACTCTTCGAAATCGTGTGTCCTGTTAATCTCATGATCGTTGTGCCAAATTCTCAGAACTTAGATTCCGAAACATGTAGCAACCCCTCTCCTAAATTGGTTGCAGGTGTTAAATCACGAGTATCTCCGTGGCTTGCCAGGATTTCATATCCACTGGCTTGTGGCGCTCTTATCCCTGGCTATTTTGGCAAGGTTGATATTTCTGGACAGCACCATTTGCCAACGAATGGGCCTGTCATCTTAGCTCCAACTCACCGTTCACGCTGGGATGCACTACTTGTTTCGTACGCGACAGGACGGTATGTAACAGGGCGTGATTTACGGTTTATGGTGTCTGCCAATGAAATGAAAGGGATTCAAGGGTGGTTTGTTCGTCGATTAGGAGGATTTCCCGTCGATACCAAGCAACCTGCGATCGCCAGTTTACGGTTTGGTGTCGAGGCACTACATGATGGAGAGATGATGGTCATTTTTCCAGAGGGTGGCATTTTTCGAGACAACGAGCTCCACTCGCTGAAACCAGGACTTGCTCGTCTTGCTCTCCAGGCAGAACTCTTCAAGCCGGGCTTGGGCACTCAGATTGTTCCTATGTATCTCAGCTATCGTGATCCGTTTCCATCATGGAACTGTGATGTCACAATCCGCATTGGCAAACCACTTTCTGTATCAGCCTATTGTCAGCAGGACTGCCAAGGAATCAAGCGCAACGCCCAGCTGTTGACGGCGGACATAACATCTGGACTGCAAGCATTGGGTGCGGTGTCTGCTCCAGGATCATTTGACTCGGCGATCGCCCTCGATAAATCGCTGTGAAGCGAATCATCTTTATTGATAAGAAAACCCATTACTCGCCTGGTTATTAAGCCTTAGGGAGGGTAAGTAGCGCCTTTCCATTGACATTGACGATGGTGTCAGGTCTTGATGCATTTTTTCGTCAAGCAACCACCTTTCTTCGTCTTGCTCAAGAATTTCGCGTTGAGCAGGAATACTGTTATCTACGCTAATAGAAAAGGGGCGATCGCTCCTTTCGGTAGTTGCTTCCTGCAAGCTAAGAGCATCGTTTTCTATGCGTTGAACACCCTCTTGGAAAAATTCTTCAGAGCTCCGAGGAAAAAAAATGCCGTTGACATTCTGGGCTTGAACTGGATTAAAAAGTCCAGTTCCTCCGATCAAAATTGTCGCTATCGAAAGGGAGCGTGCAGCGTTAAAGATAATATGCCGTATGTTCATGGGTAATCGACATAAGCAACAAACTTCTATTTCCACTTTAATGCTCTATTCTTAATCGTTCATGAGTGGCTTCCTGAAGACGTCGTTATACCGCCATTTGCATCGCGCAGGTTCAAGGAAGTGTGTTTGCGACACGTCAGCATCAAATACACAGCGTCCAAAAATAGTGCACTGCTGGTCACGTTAGACAATTATCGAAATAATACGCATTCTTTTTTAATAGAAGGTAATTTTTTAGACACTTGCACTGAAGCTGAAATAAATGCCTGGATAGACCATGTAAGTCATGCGATTCAATTCAAAGGACTTTCTAACATGCGTCTAGATAAACCAGGAGATAGTCTAAAGGGTGCCAGAAAAATCACATTAAGTTCCAAATTGGGAACAGTCAAAGATCGAGTGGGAAATGCCGACCCAAACGACTACTTTAAATTCCGGCTGAGAAGGAGTAGTAGCGCAACGCTAGCACTGACAGGGCTTAAGGCGGATGCTAATCTTGAACTCCTTAATCGACGAGGTAAGGTGGTTGCGTCTTCCTCGCTCGAAGGAAAACAAAAAGAATCGATTAAACTTGATTCTCTGGATAAAGGAAAATATTTTGTTCGTGTCTCTCAGAATCAAGGCAATACGAGATATCGATTGAAGTTTACAGGGAACCCTCAGAAACTTACGGAGGACGTTCCGAGTAAAAAAAATCACCCGTTTGTTCAAAAAGTTCTTGCTTTGACGAATGTTCATCGTAAAACGGCAGGGCTTACGCCATTAACGCTGAACTCGAAGCTCAATAACGTGGCTCATGCCCACAGTAAAAGTATGGCGGTTGATGACTTTTTCTCGCATACTGGGGCCGATGGCTCGACGGCATTTGATCGGATTTCAGCAGAAGGCTATCAGTACCGAAAAGCTGCCGAAAATATCGGAGCTGGGTATTCGACGCCAGAATCGGTCGTTAATGCATGGATGAATAGTCCCGGTCACCGAGAAAATATTCTGAATGGTGATTTGAAGGAGATTGGCATTGGCTATTACTATCTTAAGAATGATACTGGAGCTGTAAAGTACAACAACTACTGGACGCAAGCATTTGGAACACCATTTCGCTGAATGATTCTGTGATGTGATTCCTCTGTGCCTTGTATCCCCTAGGAGGAGAAGCGGCTCACGCGGCTCACATTGTTACCCAATCAGTAGATGTCCATAATGAAACGTATCCTTACAAATCCTGTGCCGC
>JBCCWF010000391.1:0-6530 GCA_039194035.1 Cyanobacteria bacterium P01_E01_bin.6
ATTCAGATCGTTTGATTCAGATCGTTTGATTCAGATCGTTTGATTCAGATCGTTTGATTCAGATCGTTTGATTCAGATCGTTTGATTCAGATCGTTTGATTCAGATCGTTTGATTCAGAAATAGGTAGCGCGGTGCCTATTAACCTAAAACCCTGGGGAGCCCCCTCGGGGGCGCTCCCCAGGGTTTTAAAGTGAGTTTATTAATGCCGAGCTACTGACCAAATACTGCAGTCGGTGAAAAATAAATAATCCGTAATTTAGGCCGACTTGTTTGAAGTAACTGCAAGGTTAAGACGAGGTTAAGAAAAAATGCGCTATCATAATCTAACCACTATTCATCTAGATAATGGTGAAATAGTCAGGATTTTTAAAGTCATGCCTGTCCTTTCCAGCACTGCAGTGATGACTGTTTCCTGGTTTCACCGAAAGATGGCAGCTCCCTCCTAACGATTAGAATCAAGGATTTAAGTGTTATGGATAAGACAGAATTTTTGTATCCTCGGGCAAGATATCGAGGCGATGTCAAGCCAGAAAACCTTGTATTCAACGCCAATCTTCAAGAATTTGCTCAGCGGGTAACGTATCTCAGTTGTTTGGAAACGTCTGGCAAGATTTCGGCATTGGATGCCTACGAACAGATTCATCAACTTTGGGATCAACTCAGACATAGTAAGCACGAGTTGGGTATTCATTAGCTCAGCATGGCTAACGCATGGTCGCCACAACAAGCCCTTGGATAGAATCTGCCACTATGAAAACCGATGATTTAATCAAGCTTAAACAGCTCTTTATTCCTACCCCAACATCTAATCGAGGGTATCAATACGCCGTTATTGTTGATCTCATCCGAACGAACGAGAATAGTGCATTCTCAAGCGGAATAGAGATATTGGCTCATTTGTGTGAGGGCGATCGCACCTCCATCTATACCGATGAATTTGGCTCCGACCCAATTTACAGCTTCTATCTTGATGAAGTTGAACCTGTTGAAGAATCCTGAGCCAAGCGTCGGGGTAACAAAACAGTTGCCCCGACGCTTCTACGTTATGGACAACTCAACGCAGCGGGCCATTTCCAGTTGACGATATCGTCCTTGTCGACCCCATAGTCACGCGCATAGGTGCGGTACTCAATAATCGAATTCAGCATCCGTTCCCGAACATAAGCTGCCGCAGAGCCAAGCTGTGGCACCCGATCAATCACATCAATCACCAAATTGAATCGGTCAACTTGATTATTAATCGCCAGCTCCAGAGGCGTGTTGATGTTGCCCTTTTCCTTGTACCCGCGCACATGGAAATTGGGGTGATTCGTCCGACGGTAGGCTAATT
This sequence comes from Cyanobacteria bacterium P01_E01_bin.6, assembly GCA_039194035.1. GTDB lineage: Bacteria > Cyanobacteriota > Cyanobacteriia > CAKZMO01 > CAKZMO01 > JBCCWF01. The sequence goes on from JBCCWF010000391.1 coordinate 1,332, forward strand.
TGTGGATCAACCAAGGGTAGCCATGGAAGTTGAACATGACTGGCTTATCCGTTGTGAACAAGCTATCAAAATCCCAATCTGAAAGACCGTGGGGATGCTCGGTTTCAGGCATCAACTTGAAAATGTCCACTACATTAACAAAACGAACCTTCAGGTTGGGAAATTCCTCCCGAAGAATCGCAGTGGCAGCAAGAGACTCCATCGTCGCCACATCACCACAGCTTGCCATCACCACATCGGGAATATCTGGTTCTTTTCCACAGTCATCGTTGCTAGCCCAGTCCCAAATACCGATGCCCTTAGTGCAGTGCGTAATGGCATCCTCCATCGGCAAAAATTGGAGATGCTTTTGCTTGTCCGCCACGATGACATTCACATAGTCTTTGCTCTTTAGACAATGGTCGGCACAGGACAGTAAGCAGTTTGCATCCGGTGGAAAATAGACCCGCACCACATCTGGACTCTTATTTGTCACGACATCCACATAGCCTGGGTCTTGGTGGCTAAAGCCGTTGTGGTCTTGTCGCCACACCGTTGACGACAGCAAGATATTAAGAGACGACACCGAGGCTCGCCAAGACACCTCATGCTTGCAGATATCTAGCCACTTCGCATGTTGATTGAACATAGAATCCACCACATGGGCAAACGCCTCATAGGTGTGGAAGAATCCGTGACGCCCCGTCAACAAGTAAGTTTCGAGCCAGCCCTGGAGCGTGTGCTCGCTCAGCATTTCCATGACTCGGCCATCCGTTGAAATCTCAGTTCCGTCTGCGTCTTCCGGTAAGATCTCACCCATCCAGACTTTGGGACTCGCCTCATAGACTGCGCTGAGACGGTTCGATGCCGTTTCATCTGGCCCAAACAAGCGGAAACTGGTCATGTTGTTTGCCATGACATCTCGGAGGAATGCCCCCAGCGGTCGCGTATTTTCAGCTTCGACCGCACCTGGACTATCCACTGGCACCGAATAATTCCGAAAGTCTGGCATGGTCAGGTCTTTGCGAAGAAGTCCGCCATTTGCATGAGGATTGGCGCTCATGCGACGATTTCCTTTAGGAGCTAGCTCTTGCAATTCGGGAATGAGGGTGCCATTTTCATCAAACAGTTCCTCTGGTTTATAGCTCCGGAGCCAGTCTTCCAAAATTTGCATGTGTTCAGGATTCCCGTGCATGCCAGAGAGAGGAACCTGGTGCGATCGCCAGAAATTCTCAGTCTTTTTGCCATCGACAGTTGCGGGTCCAGTCCACCCTTTGGGTGACCTGAAAACAATCATGGGCCATCGAGGACGAATGGCATTGCCTGAGCTACGAGTCTTTTGTTGAATCTCCCGAATCTCAGCCAATACTGCTTCCAGCGTCTCCGCCATCTTGCGATGCATCAGTTCAGGATCACTTCCCTCCACAAAGTAGGGTTTGTATCCGTAGCCAACAAACAATGCCTCTAGCTCTTCATGGCTAATGCGTGAAAGGATGGACGGATTGGCAATCTTATACCCGTTCAGGTGGAGAATCGGAAGCACCGCACCATCTCGAATCGGATTCAGAAACTTATTCGAATGCCACGCAGTCGCTAGAGGGCCTGTTTCTGACTCGCCGTCCCCCACAACGCAAGCAACAATGAGGTCAGGATTATCAAATACAGCACCATAGGCATGGGATAGACTATACCCCAGCTCTCCTCCCTCATGGATTGACCCCGGTGTTTCGGGGGTACAGTGGCTACCGATGCCGCCAGGAAACGAGAATTGTTTGAAGAACTTCTTCATTCCCTCCGCATCTTCACTTTTGTCGGGATAGACCTCAGAATATCGTCCTTCTAAATAGACAGGCCCTAATACTCCAGGAGCCCCGTGACCTGGGCCAGCCATGTAGATCATGTCTAGGTCATATTTTTTAATCATTCGGTTGAGATGAATGTAGAGGAAGCTCAACCCTGGACTCGACCCCCAATGTCCAAGTAGCCGAATCTTAACCTGGTCCGATTGTAGAGGTTCTTGAAGCAACGGATTATCCCGTAGATAAATCATGCCAACTGCAAGGTAATTGCAGGCGCGCCAATAGGCATGAATTTTTCTCAGTTCTTCAGATGAAAGACTGGATGGTTCAGACGGATCGATCGCACCAGAGGTGGGGATGTCAGAAGCTAATGTCATAGGCTACCTGCCGTTACGGTGAACTCGACAAAAAGGAGAAATCATCCAACGGAAGTACTGTAGCGTGCTCAATTCATCTAGATTTTTTCAGGCGATTCACATCATGAATTGTCTTCGCTGCAATGAGAAATAGTGCTGATTGAGATGAAAGCCTATTGCATGCTGAACTTGATGGTCGACGGCCCAATGTATCGACATCGTCATCTCTAAATATGCTCTTCAGTAAAGAATAAAGATACATCAGTACATGCTTTAGAAAAATTTAGTTTTCGAGATTCAATTACGTAACGATACGTAACAAAGCATGAAGATACATCGCTTCTAGTACCTCATGTTTGACACCTCAAATATTTCATGGGAAACGATCACATCTTCCAATGGGTGAACTGAGAGCGACACCTCTTCTGAACAAGTCACGGAAGTGTCGAAAACCGTAACATTGCACACATTATATTGAGAGATATTTCAGAATATTGCAATTCTCGTCAGTGATCTTACGCAAACCCGGATGTTTTAGCGGTGGCAGGGTTGGAAACTTACGTGAGAGTTGGGTAGAGGATCACTCCTCAGGTTGTTAGGTTCTCCCTATGACAAAAACTGGTCAAGTTTACGGAGAGTATTCGCATGAATTACTGACTTGTTTAAGTGTTTCTGCGATTCAAACCCGCTCAGTCGGATTCGAACAACTCACGGAAGCATCAATTAGGATCCAACGCGTTCATTGTACTGCGCATCTCTTTTAAAGAGTTTTCGCAATAAAAATATCATTGTTATTGGAGAGTTATTGGAGAAGAACATAACTGCTTTGATGTCTTGTTTTGATAGAAGAATTTAGACCAGAAAAATTTTATCGCGCATTGAAGTCTATCTGAAGGAACCTTTAGAGCCTGACAATCGTCTCCTTAAATGCATTCTATACTCAAAAATTTCCCTCATTAATAGCCTTCTGATTAGTCATTAGATTTATGCCTTTACGCCTTTTCAAATAACAAAATAGATATTGAAAAAAGATGAAAAAAGGCTAACCAAAGGTGACCTAAAGTTCCAATTTTTTTCCTGATTAAAGTCAAGCTATTTCTGCAACAATACTATTCCCCCTATCATCAAAACTATGCCCCCTGTCATCAAGCTCTTTCCCCCCTCTTTGTCTGATATGGTATCTACTTCTGCTACTCCACGTGTTTACTCAGATAATGGCTCCGTGCCCCATTTGACGGTTGATTCTGAAGCTCAGACGCCTCTCTTGGAAGAATCTGAGTTGTCTAACCTCGCCGAAATATCAGCTACGTTGGCAGATGAATCGATTGTAGAGCCGGGAGCCGAAATGGCAAAAGCGGCGATCGCCGCTTTCTCTGAATCAAGCCTAGGTCATCAAAAAACGCCCTCTGATGATGCAGTCGGTTCCTTCTTTAAGGAGATGGCTCGATATCCGTTGCTCTCTGCGAGTGAAGAGTTAGCACTGGCTCAGCAAATCAAGTTTCTAAATGATGCCGAAGACCTGTGCGATCGCCTCATCGAAGAGCGTGGGGCAATGCCACCAATGGATGAATTGGCAGCTATGCATGGTCTCTCTTTAGATGAATTTGAACACAAAATTTGGTGTGGGCAGAAAGCGAAAAACAACATGATTCGCTCTAACTTGCGGTTAGTGGTGTCCATTGCAAAAAAATATTTGAATCGAGGCGTTCCGTTCCTTGACCTGATTCAAGAAGGGTCCTTGGGACTCAATAGAGCGACGGAAAAATTTGATCCAGACAAAGGGTATAAGTTTTCAACCTATGCGTATTGGTGGATTCGGCAGGGTATTACACGCACCATCGCGAATGATGCTCGAACCATTCGACTACCCATCCACGTTGTTGAAAAACTCAACAAACTGAAGAAAGTTCATCGCGACCTTCGCCGTAAACTCAATCGCAATCCGTTAGAGTCAGAGATTGCCTCTGCCTTAGAGATCTCTTCTGAGCAATTGCGTGTTCTTCAGCAAGTTCGCCGGAGTTCTCTCTCGCTTAATCATCGAGTCGGCAAAGGGGAAGATACGGAATTGATGGAGTTGTTAGAAGATGACAGCTCGGCAACCCCTGAAGCCCAAATTAGCGATGCCATGATGCGTCAAGAACTCCACGGGGTACTTGACGAAGTCCTGAATGCTCGAGAGAAAGACATTATTATCATGCGATATGGCTTAGACAGTGGAAAACCCCGAACCCTTGAAGAAGTTGGCTCTATGTTCAATTTATCGCGGGAACGCGTACGCCAAATCCAAACGAAAGCCATGAGAAAACTCCGTCGTCCCCAAGTGGCAGGTCGCTTAAAAAGCTGGCTGAGGTAGTTTTCGCTTCCATTATCGTCCGCTTATCGTTAGGTGTTTGCCAAATCGTAATAAGTCCCTAGACGTAATTAAAACCAAAACCCAAATCCTGTGCCGCCCGCGCAGCGGGCGGCACAGGATTTGGAAGAATACGTTTAATTATGGCTAGCTACTTATTGAAAGTCGTAGACCTCAAAAAGGGAACGGACGCACTTTCTCGGTAATACTTGCTTTGTTACGGCGTCGTGCCACCCCCAACACTAATGGGAGTGCCGATAATGGTCGCTCCAAGCAGATTGAGATTATCCATTGACGCCCCCATGACATCCACATAATGAATCTGAGCCTGGGAAAAATTGACACCATCAAGGTCAGCCATGGCTAGACTCGCATTGGTTAAAAATGCCCCCGTCAGGTCAGCTCCCGTTAGGTCAGCACTGGTGAGATCCGCGCCTTCCAAATTCGTCCAAGACAGGTCAGCACCGCGAAGATTGGCACCCCGAAGATCTGCACCAATCAGATGCGCTCCACTGAGACTCACCCCGACCAAATCACAAGTTGCACAGGTATTCGTACTCAGGAGTTGACGGACATTAGCGTCACGAACATCACTAATGGGAGAATCGGCGAATGCAGGACTGCTAAGGACGAATGCTGAGAGTAAAGAAACAGCCGTGATGTAGAGATTTTTCATTCGATCCTCCTCTCTAGATGATGGTTGGGGCGATCGCCC
>JBCCWF010000392.1:0-6524 GCA_039194035.1 Cyanobacteria bacterium P01_E01_bin.6
CGCCTGCGCAGCGGGCGGCACAGGATTTGGGAGTTTGGTTGTAATTACGTTCAGGTACTTACTATCAATCTATAGCTGTCGCCATATTGATTGGAATATTTTTAGGGGGTGCGGAAGCATCCCCCTAAAAATGTCTTTGTCTTTAACGTATGTGTCTACCTCTATTCAAGGGCGTTTCTTACGTCTTCGCTATTAGCGCCTTGTAGGACAGCCATAACATCATTTCCTCTGGCAATGACAGTGTTGCGGCCGCGCTGGAAAATATCGAGTTGTCTAGGGCGGACATTATTCCCTAATCGAATCAGATCTCCTTCTTTGAAGTCTTTGATGACGTCAAACCTACGACCTGTTGAGATAACAAAGATATCTTCGCCACGCCCCCCGCGATAAATATCTCGGCCACGTCCGCCGTCTAATTCATCATTGCCCGCACCCCCAATCAATCTGTCTTGCCCATTGTTCCCACGGAGCTTATCGTTCCCAGCGTTGCCCCTGAGAATTTCATTCCCTCTGCCACCGAAAATGAGATCGTCACCAGATAGTCCAAGAACGTTGTCTCTTCCACCTAGAGCTTTAATAGTGTCGTCGCCTTGCGTTCCTGTGAGACGATCATTTTGAGGTGTTCCGACAATAGATGTTGGTTTAGGAGATGTGGGGGGGAGCGGAGGCTCAGGTGTGACTGGGGGGCTGGGGGGAGATATTGGCGGCGATGTTGGCGGTGTAGGGTCAGGGGGTGTAGGGTCAGGGGGTGTGGGGTCAGGGGGTGTGGGTGGATCCGGTAAATTTACATTTACATTGAACGTTGTGCTGACTGATAATCCATCTTCATCGGTTGCTCTGATGGTTAGATCTGCGTTACCTTCTACATTTGATGTGTATGAAAGAATTAGTTTTCCATTATTTGCATTAATTTGGGAGCTAACCAACCCTGGATTTGAATTAGAGGTAACTGAATACACCAAATCATCATCTTGTGTTTCGATGTCATCAAATACATCAAACAGATCTATTTCTGTTGTGATATTGGCTTCAGTGATGATGACATTATCAATGTCGTTTGCAATAACAGGAGGTTGTGCGACCGCATCAATGCGTTCTGATTGTGGCTTGCCTTCTTGTGTGTTGACTCTATCTTTGGAAAGATGAATCCGATCAAGCATGGCATTTGTTGATCGACCGGATATTTCGATCGTGTTGATGCCTGCTTCTAAGTCGAATTGAGCTGGTGTTAACACATGATTGTTGCTCAGTGAGTTAGCCCATCGCCACTCACCAAATGGCCCAAAGAAGGGCATTTTAATCCACGAACCGCCATTGATACGAACCCAAAAATCATTTTCGTTGTCGCTTTCAACGTCCCGACCTTCTGCTTTACCATTGCGCAAACCACGCAATGACAGTCGATAGGTACCTGCCTCCGAAAGACTAACGTTGTATCGAAGTGTCGCGATTCCTGGTCGTGTAATGGTTGGGTTAGCAGTCCATCGATAGTAGCCAGTACCTGTGTATCCATCATATTGCGTTTCAGGTTGCCATCCTCCAACAGCTTCAGCAGCTTCCGTCTCGATAACAACCAAGTTTTTTGCGTCTGCAACAAAAACACCTTGCGCTTCAGAAACGACACCATTACTCATCGTATTGATACTCCTCCTAACTTACAGGGCTTTAAGGCTAAAAAAACTACAGGCTTAGTTGGTCAGTTGCTGGAATTTGCTTAATGGTAACCAGAAAGATACTGTAGTGAGCATCAAGTTCCTAAGCAACTTTAACCAGTATATGCACGAACATTGCGTAAATCCACTGAATCACATACCTATCATACTGTTAATGAACGTAACACTATGTGTATTCTTCGTAGGAATTCATGGTTATTTTAAGAATGGCTGTCAAACCTAATGAATTGATGAAAATCATTGATGTGGAACCATTTAAATGTGTTTGTGGCTCGACTAGAGCGCAACAATTTGGTAACAAGTTTTGAGGTTGTAACAATAATGTAAACGTTTATCGCTCAGCGCAGTACAAGATAGCCTTGTATCAATCGAAACAATAGAAAAGTTCAGCTATTCTCTTCTGAGGTGTAGCGCTTGCGTAACGATGTCAGTGCCTCGGCACAATTAAAAAGCAAGTTCTCAACCCTGTGCCGCCCGTACAGCGGGCGACACAGGGTTTTATGAATTTTACAGTTAATTGTGACCACCTACTTACGCAGATGTTTATTCTGTTGGCTGCGAGTGTGTGCTACCTCGCGATTGCCCAGCGGCGCTTAAGTCGTCGGCATTCCAGATCCTGGGATGCTGAAGAACTTTGTCTGCTTCTGGATATAGTGCGAGGGCTGCTCTAGGGCCAAACCAATTTAGAAAATAGAGTAAGTCTGGAATGTCGTTTTCTATGGTGTGGATAAGATTTCTGTTGTAATGTTCACGGCACTGGCCGTTTCTTTCTGGGCCAACTTCAGTAAATGCGAATGGCTTATTAGGAGCGACTTCCTTTAAAGTTGCATAGCTTTCGAGGACATCGCTTCTGCCTGGATTACAACCATAGTTACTGATGCCAACGATATGAACGTAATCATCTCCAGGATACGTCTCTGGAATGAGTTCATAGTGACTGGTTGATGCACCGTATACCCAAATAAGGTTGTCCAAGTTTTCAGTGTTTTCTAGATAGTCGAAGGTGTAGTGCCATAACCGTTGATATTCTTCTGGATTGAGAGTACGGCGTCCCCACCAAAACCAGCCTCCAGTATTTTCATGGAAAGGCCGAAAGAGGACTGGAATTCCCCTCTCTTGTAATTGATGTAGGCCCGTTGCTATGAACTCTAGTTCTGTATGGAATTCTTCGTAGGCATGAGTTCTTGGAGTGAATAAGTCGTCGAATTCACCAATATCCCTATTTCGACCATCTTCGCTGTTCCATGGATTGAGCGTAAAGTCAGAAATGGCTGGTATTGCGCCGTGCTGCCACACCTTTTCATCAAGAAGGTTGACAATTCTATCCAAATCGCCGTAACGACGCTCGTCTTCATGGCTAGTGAATCGAACCTCAATGATGCCTGCCAGTTCGCCAGTTCGCTCTGCGACATGTCCAACAAATTGATCAAAGGTGTTGTATCCTTCAGGAGCACCGCTCCACCAATGGGGATCAAACATTCGTTCATCGCCTGCGTAAAGCCCACTGATGGTTTTGTGATTGTTTAGAGCAATATTGAATTTCTCCAACACGTCACGCTTGTTATGGCATGCCGTGGAGCAACGGGATGGCGAGGTAGCAGCAGACCGATGATTTCTTGGCGATTGGTGAATAAATGAGCTGACTGCAATAATACAAAGACAGGTCAGTGCAGCCACAATGAAAAACTTTCGTACCATGGCATTCCTCTAGCGTGATGACTGTTTCTTGAGGAAGGGAGACAATTAGGTAGGCTTGTATTTTAAGGCAGGATGCTGGGGCGCGGAGCGCCCCAGCATCCTGCTAAATTTTTCCCAGCTTAAGTTATAGGTCCTTAGGTAGAGGCACTTAGGGTATTAAATCTGATGAAACCTGACTAGTCTAATTAAGATGAATTCTCTAATCAGTCGTTAGTGCTCCCAGTTCCTGCAGATTGTCTATATGCATCATAGCTTTTGTCATTTTGTGTCGTACTTAGGGACGTGCTAGAAAATAAAGATACCTATTTGTGGGGGGGTGGGCTTAGCCCACCGCCCCTCTATTAGGTATCTTTTTTATTTGCAGATCTCTTACCTCAATATTTAGCCTCCAACGTAATGGTGACTCCGACGTCATTACGTTCAAAACCTAAGAAAAACATGTTTTTCTTAGGAGATTTTGGATTTTGAATTGGCAGATGTGAGCCTTGAGATGGTTTCAGCCTGTTTATCTATAGCCCTACTTTGAAGAATTGGTGTCAACAGGATCATGTTCTTCGTTACGGACACGACTTGGTAAAGTTCACGAAAGAATGAGGATTTTGGTCGCGCGTTGCGTGCCCAAAATCCTCATTCTTTCGTCGTCGATTGGAGAAGCTTGCCCAGTCGTGAAATGACACGATGTTGATTGGTTCTCTGAGAGCGCAATTTTACGCTTACTCGTTTTTAAAGGAGATGTAGCGTTGTGAGATGACCTCAAATTTGACTTTGCATAATGAGAGGGCCTGCTGAGTCAATGGGATCGGTGGGTTGATCGAGTGTAATGAGGAGCTGATCTGGCATTTCACTGCAGGTTAGAGTTGGTGCTGTCCATTGGATCGTGCTGTCGGTACTTGTTCTGAATTGCCCACAATAATGGGGGGGATCTTTTGCTGCTTTATCGGCGATCGCCCAGAGACGATAAATTTGGTCATCGGAGAGCCGCGGTAGATTTTCTGATACCAGCACCATGTTTTGGTGTCCTGGCACAGCAACCAATCGAGCGGTGGCTCCTTCTGCTTGCCCCGTGCCGTTCAAAGGATAGACAACAGAGTTGGGTTCTTGTAGCGAAGACACAACTGGGGTGACGCTTTGTACTTGAGCCTGTAGACGTTCAATTTCAGCCTGATTTTGTTGCAGTGTGCTTTGAAGTGCTTGTTGAATAGATGCGGTTTCAGTCACACGTTGTCGGAGACGATAATTGTCGATGCCCAGTGCTAGTAGGAGAGAGGCGGCGATCGCTCCTGCTAAGGGGCTCATACGAAATCGATGACGTGTTGTGAGATTCTGCGTTTTCAATCTTGAAGAAAACGGAGGTTTTCCATGGGCTGCCGATATGGGCGGTACATGCGAATTTGGTAGATTTGATGCTTCTGCGGCTTCTAAGATAGAGCGTTTTAGCCCAGGTGATGGAGCATCGTTGGGTAATGCGTACGGAAGTGCGGCAGCTGTATCTTCGAGAGCTGCTAATTCTTGTGCCAGGATAGGGTCGCGTGCAATTTGATCTTGCAATTCAGCGGCTTCCGTAGGGCTGAGATTGCCGAGAACATAGTCTGCGATTTGGTCGTGCCAGTTGTCAGGACGATTCATAGCCGTTGCTTCAAAGTGTGTGTTTGAGTGCGTGTCGGAGCTTGCGGAGACCAGTTCGGGCACGGGATTTGACGGTGCCTAGAGGGATATCGAGTCGTTTTGCAGTTTCTGAATAACTTAATCCTTCATAGTAAGAAATTTCGAGAACTTGACGTTCATTGAGTGAGAGTTCTCTGAGGGCAGATTGTACAATCTGCGATCGCTCTTCTACAGAAGCAGAATCTAGAGGTGTGGCTGTATGAATCGTCTGGATGACGGATGTTTGCCATCGTTGAAGAAATCGAAATCTGGCACCTCGTGACCTGAGTTTGTCAATGGATCGTGATCGAGCCATGGTGATTAGAAAACTGCTAAGCGAGCCGCGGCTTGAATCATATAGATGGGGCTGGTTCCAGATTTTTAAAAATACGTCTTGGGTAATATCCTCGGCTTCTTCTGGATTATTCAAGATTCGTCGAGCGAGTCCATGAACAAGGGTTGCATACCGATCATAAAGTGCGCTCAAGGCGCTAATTTGCCCTGCGTTCAGTGCATGCCACAGTTCACTATCAGTCGACTGAGCCGTGATTGTGAAATTAGTTGGAGGTACATCCGATGCCATTGCGTTGTGAAATCTAACAAGATGGAGCAGTCGATCATGCTGAGTCGAAGGATGACTTGTTTGAGCCAAAGCGGCGTTAACCTCTCTGGTTGGCTTGATTTTACGGTACGTTTGAGAACGTGTTTTGGCTGTTGGTGATGGGCGATCGCCCATCACCAACAACAGGAAAAGGGTAATGGAATACATCATTTATTCCATTACCCTTGCAGGATACGTCAACAATTCCTATAGAAGATTTGGTGGCAATAACACCTTGTCAATGACATGAATGACGCCATTGCTAGCTTCTATATCAGCTTGGGTGACAGTCGCTTCATTGATGGATACGGATGCCTCGCCAAGTAATACTTCAAGGGAACTACCCTCAGCAGAGGTAACAGAGCCATCACTCAAGTCCGTAGACATGACCCGTCCAGGAACGACGTGGTAAGTCAGAACCCGAATCAGCTGGTCACGATTCTCTGGCTGGAGCAATGTTTCAACGGTGCCTTCTGGCAGCGCGGCAAACGCATCATCTGTTGGAGCAAAAACAGTGTAAACAGTTTCTCCATTGAGGACTTCAACCAGATCAGCGGCTGTGAGGGCAGCTGTGAGAGTTCTGAAGGACTCACTAGAGGATGCTATTCCTGCGATCGTTGCGCTTTGAGTAGATGATTTGTTGGATGTTTGAGCGACGTAGACGTCATGCTGAGCCTGAACAGAGAGGTTTTGAGCCTGGGCAACAGTGATTACAGTCACAATACTGCTCATCACAGTCAGTCCAGCGATTCCAGCCTTTAAAAGAACTTGGTTTAAGCCAATCATCACAAGTTGCCTCCTAAAATTGCGTATTCAATAGTTAATACGGCGCACTTGCTGAATCGGATCAAATGTTGTTTTAAACACGACTTGGCAAAGTCTACAGAGAAATGAGGATTTGGGGCGCG
>JBCCWF010000393.1:0-6510 GCA_039194035.1 Cyanobacteria bacterium P01_E01_bin.6
CCGGCGGGCTAAGCCCGCCGGCCCCTCTATTGGTACTTTATTTGCAGGATCACTTATTCTTCTTCGCCCTGGAGTGGAGCCGGACTAGGAGATGGCTCAACAGGTTGTATCGATGGAAGCGGTGGAGGAGCCGGAGCTGGAGTCGGAGTCGGAGCCGGTTCCGTAATTGGAGGAGGAGCCGGAGCTGGAGCCGTATCGACAACAGGCTCAGCGGGAGTGTCTTCATCGGAATCAGTTGCAGCGGGAGGAAATACCGGAGCCGTTGAATCGTCATTTTCGTCGTCGGACGTAGAGTTATTGGATGTTGATTCTCCTCTAGTAGGTTCTGGAGTACTGGGACTTGAAGGGCTTTCAGTTTGAGTACTTTCGTTCTGAGTCGAGCTATTTTCAGGAGACTCGTTTCTGGGTCGCTCAGAGGCAATCACTTCAGCCGGATTGACAGGCTGTGCCTCAATACTCCGCTCTCGATTGTTGAGATTAGGCATCGGAGGAAAGTCTTCGACGGGCATCCCTTCAACAATCTGAGCCATGAAGTTATGCCATGCTTGGGCTGCTGTTGCGCTAAAGCCAGAGGTGGGATCGCTACTGATTTCATTTCCCAGCCAAACGCCAGTGACAACCTGGGGAATGTAGCCAATAAACCATAGATCTCGGCTTTCCTCAGATGTGCCCGTTTTTCCAGCCACGGGTCGGCCCAATCGGGCACGACGCCCAGTACCTGATTGAACAACCCGCTCTAGCATGTTGGTTATGATTGCGGATGTATCCGCATCCAAGGCTCGTTGCTGCTCAAACTGGGCTTCATAAACGACTTCATTGGATCGTTCATCTAAAATACGGACAATTCCATGGGGTTCGATATAGTTGCCCTGAGTTGCCAAGGTTCCATAGGCACTGGTGAGTTCTAACAGATTCACCTCGTTTGAACCCAAGGCCAGGGAGTAGTAAGGAAATAACTCGGATTGAATCCCCATCGCATGAGCTAAATCAATCACAGGACTGAAGCCCACATCAATGAGGGTTTTGACTGCAACCACATTAATGGAGGAGGTCAACGCATCCTGAAGAGAAACGTTGCCTCGAAAGCTACGACCATAATTTTTAGGCTCGTACCCGTCAACGATGTATTGGGCATCGACATAGCTTTTATAGGGCGAAAATCCAGCGGCGATCGCCGCTGAATACACAAAAGTCTTGAACGTGGAACCTGGTTGCCGCTGAGCTTGGGTCACCAAGTTGAATTGACTGTCCCTGAAGTCATCGCCTGCCACCATGGTGAGAATCTCCCCGGTGCGGGGGTCGATCGACACCATTGCGCCATCAGAAAATCGCTGCCATGAGCCATATTCTTCCAAAATCCGTTGTACAGCAGTTTCTGCCTTTTGTTGCCAGTCTCGATTCAGCGTAGTTTCGATAATCAGGCCACCACGCTCAATCTGCTCAGAAGACAAATAGTTTGGCAACTGTTCTTCAATGTATGACGTGAAGTATGGATGAGTACTGTAGAAATTCCGGGGGAGACTAGGGTTCACCTCAAGAGGCTGAGCCATGACCCGTTCCATCTCTCCTTCTGAAATAAACTCCGCTTCCACCATTCGGCGTAGGGTCGAGTTTCGGCGTAGGGTTGCGGTTTCTAAGTCAACCAAAGGAGAGTAAGCACTCGGCGCTGGAGCTAAACCGGCGATCGTTGCAATTTCCGACAGGTTCAATTCATTCAGCGACTTGCTGAAGAAGATCCAGGCTGCGTCAGCGACTCCGTAGGCACCTGATCCTAAATAAACAAGATTCAAGTAGCGCTCAAGAATCTCCTCTTTATCCAGCTCAGTCTCAATTTTTTGAGCCAGCATTGCCTCGCGCAACTTACGATCAAACGTTGGAGACTGATCTAGAAACACAACGCGGGCAAGCTGTTGCGTGATTGTGCTGCCCCCTTCAACCACATCTCTAGCCACCACATTTGCGCGCAGGGCACGGGCGATCGCCTGATAATCGACGCCACTGTGATTGTAGAAATTCTTGTCTTCAGCGGCGATAAAAGCTTCGACCAATTGCGTGGGCATGTCGTCAAAGTCAATACTTTCACGAGTAGCAGGCCCCATTTGCTGTAAAACAGCACCATCTGCGGCTTTGATGGTCAATGTTCCTTCTCGGACAAAGGTAAAGACAGCACTTGGCTCAGGCAATCCCTCTCGCACCTGTTCTAAGGATTGCTTCCCAGTCACATAAGCGCCTCCGGATGCTGCTCCAACCGCTAACAGTGCCCACAACCACCACCGATGATAAATCGGCTTCTTGCCATGAAACCATTGGTTGGCGGTTTCAATCATGGCTTGACGGAAGCGAGTTATCCGTTTGGAGGAACGCTTTCGATTCTTGCTTCGTCTCATCCTAGAGCGCTGTTCAACGTCAACGGCAAGGGGTTTTGAAACGGCGTCATTAGGCAAGGATGGCTGAGAATTGGAATCAAGAGGCATATTATTGTTTTGAGGAATACTATCAGGTGTCACAGCTGAAGGAGCAGACCCTGTGGCGCTTGAATGTTCGGATAACGCCTTGAGCTTATCTAAAAAATCAGCCACGTCTTCACCTTGATTTAAGTAAACCGTTAGTTACGCTGTTGTCAAACCGAACTAGTCGTGAACCTTAAAGCTCACTGGAGATACTATTTGCACACTAATGTAGCTTAAACAAGCAACCATCGTAAGCAGAACATCAACACACAGGGATTAATCCAAAACGACCAGAATATCAATAGATTTTGCTAACCCTAATAGAGCTAGCAGTCTTGACGTTCTGACTACCGTGAAATTGTTATTCAGCTATCAATTTTAGCGTTAATCACGTTAGGTCTAGCACATTGGGGATCATCACACCAGGTAATGCCTTCCATCTTGAATCAGGAATTTCTTCAGAACCCATACTATTCGTGTCATGACAGATTAACGCCTCATCGTCTCAACCTCCGTCAAGAATGCAGTTTATGCGATCGCCCGATGTCGATTTGGCATTGTTGAGCCAAATTTTGTCTACTTCGGAAAAGATTATTGAAAATCAGACCTCTGCGTATCAGGCTTCTTCATTAAAAAACTGAACCAGTCTCGTTAATCCACTCATCAGGGGGATGTTTGGTAGACAAACTACCTGTAAATCATTAGGTAGGCATTTCAGAGCGACACATCATTCTCTTCCCCACTTGGAACGCTCTTCCCCACTTGGAACGTAAGGGCTGGGTTCAGCGAATAACCGACAGAGAAGACTATCAGGCTCATCTGTTAGAGTTTGGAGGGCATCATGACAGTTAAATTGCCTCTATATCATCAGCTTTCCGCGCACGAGGTAATTGAGTTATTCAATAGCAATGTAGACATCGGTTTATTGGCAGAGGACGTTGCCAGTCGCTACGAAACATATGGTTTGAACGAACTAAAACTGAAACCGGGAAAACCAGCTTGGATGAGGTTTCTGCTGCAATTTCATCAACCGCTGCTCTACATTTTGTTGTTTGCAGGTGTTGTGAAGGCATTTTTGGGATCGTGGACAAATGCATGTGTAATCTGGGGTGTTACCGTTATCAATGCAGTTATTGGTTACGTTCAAGAAGCCAAGGCGGAAGGGGCGATCGCCTCCCTGGCTAAAGCCGTCACCACAGAAGCAACTGTCCTGAGAGATGGGCAAATGTTGCAGATTCCCTCACAGGATTTGGTGCCAGGAGATATGGTTTTTCTGGGTTCGGGAGATAAAGTTCCAGCTGACTTGAGACTCCTGAAAATTCGCAATTTGCAGGTGGATGAATCTGCTCTGACAGGAGAATCCGTTCCAGTCGATAAATCTGCGCAGCCGTTACCTCCAGATACGCCCCTGGCAGAACGGTCAAATATGGCCTATGCCGGGAGTTTTATTACCTTTGGACAGGGCAAAGGTATTGTTGTGTCCACGGCAAATGCCACCGAAGTTGGGCAAATTTCTCAATCGATGGAAAGCCGAGTCAGCCTTAGTACGCCGCTGACCCGTAAATTTGAGAAGTTTAGTCGCACCCTACTCTACGCAATTTTGACTCTGGCAACGCTGACCTTTTCTCTTGGGTTGGCACAGGGAGAATCCTGGATCTATATGTTTGAAGCGGCGGTTGCCTTAGCGGTTAGTGCTATCCCAGAAGGACTGCCCGCCGTCGTTACCATTACATTGGCGATTGGAGTCAACCGCATGGCGAGTCGTCATGCCATTATTCGTAAACTCCCCGCAGTGGAAGCATTGGGGAGTGCGACTGTCATTTGTTCTGACAAAACTGGAACGCTCACAGAAAATCAAATGACGGTCCAGGCTATTTATGTGGGGGGGCAACAGTATGAGGTCAGCGGTGGTGGCTATAGTCCAAAAGGAGACATTAGTCTGATCACCAATGGTGGTGCTGGAACCCCGTTTGAAGATGGGTTACCGCCAGCTCTTGAAAATTGCCTCGTGGCTGGGTTGTTGTGCAATGATTCCCAGTTGAAACAAACGGGGGACGATTGGTCGGTGGTGGGCGACCCGACGGAAGGGGCACTGATTACGGCGGCAGCCAAAGCTGGTTTAAGTCAATCTGGGCTGGCGGCGTTAACTCCACGATTGGATGCGATTCCGTTCGAATCCCAATATCAATATATGGCCACTCTCCATGATGCGATGCCTCACGTGATCTATGTCAAGGGATCGGTGGAGTCGTTGATGTGTCGTTGCTCTCAGATGATGGATCGAAATGGTCAGGCCATTGACCTGGACTCTGCACAGATTGACCACGCAGTAGACATGCTGGCAGAGAAGGGGTTGCGGGTGCTTGCCTTTGCCAAAAAAGAAGCAGGTTCTCATCAGCATGATATTGACCATGAAGATATCGAAACGAACTTAATTTTTCTGGGGTTGCAGGGCATGATTGACCCTCCCCGTCCAGAGGCGATCGCCGCCGTTCATGCCTGCCAGACTGCTGGGATTCGGGTGAAGATGATCACCGGTGACCACATTGCCACCGCACGGGCGATCGCCCAACGGATGGGCATTCAAACGGCGACAGGCGTTGTCGCCTTTGATGGGCAACAACTGGGGGCGATGGGCGATCGCCAAATTGCGCAAGCCGTTGACGATGGATCTGTTTTTGCGAGGGTGGCACCGTCGCAAAAGCTGCACCTGGTCGAAGCGCTCCAGTCAAAGGGAGAAATTGTCGCGATGACGGGCGATGGCGTGAATGATGCGCCTGCCCTCAAACAAGCCGATATCGGGATTGCCATGGGCAAAGGAGGCACGGAAGTCGCACGTGAATCTGCCGATATGCTCCTCACCGATGATAATTTTGCTTCAATCGAAGCTGCGGTTGAAGAAGGACGCACTGTTTATCAGAATTTACGAAAGGCGATCGCGTTTCTCTTACCTGTGAATGGCGGCGAATCAATGACGATTCTAATCAGTGCGTTATTAGCAAGAGACTTACCCATTCTCTCGTTACAAGTGCTCTGGCTCAACATGATCAACTCCATCACCATGACTGTTCCACTCGCATTTGAGCCAAAAGCTCAGGGGATTATGCAGCGATCGCCACGCAGTCCTAATGAGCCGTTGATTACCAACAAGCTATTGCGCCGAATTTTAACAGTTTCATTGTTTAACTGGATTCTAATCTTTGGCATTTTTGAGTGGGCTGAAGCCACAACGGGAAATATTGCAGTCGCTCGTACCATGGCTATTCAGGCACTAGTTGCAGCACGAGTTATCTACCTTCTAAGCATTAGTCAATTAGGGGAGAGCCTAGTCAACTACGTGCGTCGCCAATCACCGTCCATCACCAATGCACCAATCTTGATTGGGGGTATTGTTGTTGCTGCGGCACTACAAATCATGTTTAGCCAGTGGTCTGTGATGAATATCCTATTTGAAACAGCACCACTGACTTGGAAGCAATGGCTAATCTGTTTCATGCCGATGGTGCCAATGGTGCCGTTGGCAATTTTTGCTAAACGAATTGACCCATCATAAGCACAATTTTTTCTCCCTATCCATTCACAAATTTTTCTCCTTATCCATTAATGATTTCTCATACCAAGAAACATTCTAAAAAGTGTAGTTAGAAGACTATTTTTGATTTTCTAAATATACTTTTTACTTTGAAATTGAGAAGTCTAGGAATGAAAAGAATCATCACTAGAGCGACTATTTTCACTGAATAAACACAATGTTTTCATATAAGGATCTTGATTTTTGCATAAATTAAAATGTCATCCAAAGGGTATTTTATAGCCAATTTCCTTTGTATTTCTTTATGTATACATGTAAATAAGTGCTACAATAAAAGCGCAATTTGAATTTCGCGACATGATTCTATTGTAGGGCGATTTTTATATAGGTTAACGCTTGACCACAGTTTCAAGCCTTGCCATTATCTTTATGTTTTGGAGGTGAGGTTCCTACCGTTCCGGCACATTTGAAATTGGAAAAGAGGGGGAGGGGAGGTCAATTTTACTACAACTATTATTATTGTTATCA
>JBCCWF010000394.1:0-6480 GCA_039194035.1 Cyanobacteria bacterium P01_E01_bin.6
CAACAGTCTCTGCTCTCCTGTACCACCTGCGGCTTCGAATCTCCCACGTATGAGATCTTCACTCTGCTGTCCTTACCTCTGGCCCGATTAAGTAGATAGCCATCATTAAACGGTGAATTCATGAGTTCGAGGGTTCAATGTCATGTTCAAGATATTGAATTTATTTCATGTCAGGATAGTGAACTGACTCATGAAATTTGAAATTTTTAAGATAGTTGTGGCAAAGTTTGAGGCGGTGTTATCGAGAAATACCGTGCTGCATTGCTCACTGAAAGACATGATGAAGAGAACACATAAGTGATGTATATGGAGTACAGAAATTCTAAGCGTGATCTAAAGCAGACCTGATTGGATTGAAAAGGACTTGTTTGATTGTGTGTCGGCATACGATAAAGAGGCGATCTTATGGCTGTGTCATTAGCTCAAAATGCGATCGCGCTATTGATTGATCTCGCGGAGCGTGGTGAAATCGACCCATGGGATGTCAAGGTGATTGATGTCATTGACCGATTTTTAAGTCAGCTTCAGCCTGGTCAGAGTAAATACTTGACTCGCACACAATACGAGTCTGAGCTTTCTGAGTCAGGGCAGGCGATTTTATATGCATCCATGTTGGTGTTGCTCAAGGCAGATAGTCTTGCAAGAGCGGATGAGCAAGATGAACAGGATGAGCTAGGTGATGACGATGTATTGGCAATTGATCCGTTAGCTGAACGTCCGCTCCCTTCAAATCTAGAACGACAAATTCGTCGTAGAACAAGCGCTCAGCCACCTCAACGGCGTCGGGTGACGTTGAATGAATTGATCGAGCAGCTAGAGGTGATGGCAACTGCACTAACCACGTATCGTCCTCGAATACGTAAGCGTCGTGCACGCCCTCAGCCGAAAAGTAAAGCCGTTCGAGCGATTACCCAGCTTGCTCATCAAGAAAACTTGTCAGAAATTGCAGAAGCATTGGAACAGGTATTGAAAGAATTCTGGCCTGAAATTAGCCAGGATACAGAGTGGCTGGAATTTGAAGCCCTGTTGGATTTGTGGGCACTGCCTAATGTTCGAGAAAAAATTGGCATTGATCAGAAAATTGTGGATGATCATCCGTCACCTCAGGGCGATCGCGTGGGTATTTTCTGGGCCCTTCTGTTTCTGTCGGCACAATCCAAAGTGGAATTGCAGCAACATCACTTCTACCAAGAGTTACATGTGCGTAGCTTAGCGTCTATGTCAGACACGCCATCTAATTTCCCGGATCATTTACATGAATTGTCGAAAGCAGTGTTAGCTGATTGATTCTTGTTATCACAGGTTTTACTGGCCTCGCATGTTTGTTTGTCGATGGTGACTGGATACCGGCAACGACAATCGTTAAAATTGACTCGGCAGGGGTAATTGGCTCATTTAGCCCACATGAGCCATTGCTTGGGTGTGACATTCTCTGATACCGCTTGCTAAATTGTTTTACTTTCCCAAATCTCCAATTTTTTTAAATTTGCGCAATATTTCTCGTAGTAACGATGTTACTTAAGTGAACCTAAAATGCAATTTTCATGATTTTTGTAGATTGTGGAAAACTGGAAAAGGCTGGTGAAACAATTTAATTAGCTGTGACTTTGGAACCCAATGTAGCCAAGATCGTGAGATGACTTACGTCACCGATGTGTTTAGTTCAGACTTGTAAAGCTAGAAGAGACCCAAAAGGATATTGAATCTATGAAAGCCATGATTTTGGCCGCTGGGAAAGGTACTCGCGTACGCCCCATCACATACACAATTCCAAAGCCGATGATCCCCATTTTGCAAAAACCAGTGATGGAATTTTTGCTTGAGCTACTCCGGCAGCATGGGTTTGACCAAATTATGGTGAATGTTAGTCACCTAGCAAATGAGATTGAGGGTTATTTTCGAGATGGGCAGCGCTTTGGCGTTCAAATTGCTTATTCCTTCGAAGGACGTATCGAAGATGGCGAGTTGATTGGTGATGCCATTGGTTCGGCTGGAGGCATGAAGCGCATCCAAGAGTTTTTTCCATTTTTTGACGATACATTTGTCGTCATGTGTGGCGATGCCCTCATTGACCTTGACTTGACAGAGGCAGTTAGGTGGCACAAGGAAAAAGGCTCGATTGCGACCGTCATTATGAAAACAGTCCCACGTGAGGACGTTCCTAGCTATGGTGTTGTTGTTACCGATGATGAAGGTCGAATCAAGGCTTTCCAAGAAAAACCATCGGTTGAAGAAGCGTTGAGTACAGATATTAATACTGGTATTTATATTTTTGAACCCCAGGTTTTGGATTATGTCCCATCAGGGGTCGAATTTGATATTGGGGGTCAGCTTTTTCCTAAGCTCGTTGAAGATAATGCTCCTTTTTATGGCGTGTCAATGGACTTTCAGTGGATTGATATTGGAAAGGTTCCTGACTATTGGCAAGCGATTCGAAGCGTTCTATCAGGAGACGTAAAGAATGTCCCGATCCCTGGCAATGAGGTTGCTCCGGGCGTTTATACAGGATTGAATGTCAATGTGAATTGGGACAAGGTTGATATTCAAGGCCCCGTCTACATTGGGGGAATGACTCAAATCGAGGATGGTGCAAAAATTATTGGGCCTACGATGATTGGCCCCAGTTGCCGTATTTGTAGTGGTGCTACGGTCGATAACAGCGTGATTTTTGAATATTCTCGCATTGGGCCTGGGGCTTTGTTAGCGAACAAGCTTGTTTTTGGTCGTTACTGTGTTGACAAGACAGGTGCATCGGTGGATGTGCAGGCTGCAGCTCTCGATTGGTTGATTACGGATACACGGCATGTGCAACCGCCACAGGCTCCTGTGGAACATCAGGCGATCGCCGAATTACTTAGTAATGAAACTGTTGCCAAGGGATGACGATCTTTTAGAGATTGTACATTTATAAAGCATGGGTTTTGTAAAAACGGAACCCATGCTTTGCAGTCTTATAGTAGGCAGCGACACCTGGAAGTCGCCTCTTAGTTTGTGTAACGTCAGTTCACGATAAAAGTGTCCTGCCAAACAGGAAGACAGGATAGGTTGAAAGTGTAAAATCACCTGTCCTGTCTTCACCTATATCTAGCTTGGAAGAGCTATTTTGTTATGTCGGCGATGTCAGTCAAACCTTTGAGCCGCTTTAGCATCGTCAATGAATCAGCAATGGATTAAGATTGCAGCGATTCTTTCGCACCCTTTGCTTGAGCAAAATCATGACGATTATCATTGCATTCCATCAGAGTCGCAGCGCAATTTCCAGCACTACTATGTTCAGCATGCCTGTAAATCCTGAGACAAGGCACTTCCTCAACTTGTCAACTACCAACGATTTGCTCACTGAACATCCTCCTATCTGTTTCCCCTATGCTGCAATTTGAAGAGCTTTTTCGGTCTCTGTACGGGACTCAGTCTCATTGGCGACTAGTTTGAAAGTCTGCCAGACTGACCATATTTCTCAACATAGGGTATTCAAAAAGCTGTCAGTATGGGATAAAACTTCAGTAGATTGGTTTTATGGATGCCAATTAACCTAGTGATGATTTACTGACGATCACATTGGCACCCGGTAATACCGACGACCATAACCCTGTATTTGAGATGCTGAGCATCTTGATTGACAAAGTCTTTGACGACAACAGTCATGTCTCTAAAAAGCTGACACACTACTTAGATGTTCTGAAACGCACCTGAAATAAAATATTCCAAGAGAAAAATATTTTAGCCTCTTAAATCGTCGAAGCTATATGGTAATGTTACGTTAAAGTACGATATTGACCAACTGCCTAACTATAGTCAACTTAATGATGTTCAAAGATAGTTATATTGTCTTATTTAGATTCATATAGCTGTTATGGATAATATGTCAGTAAGCTATATTTTCTCTCACGAAATATAGCTTGCTGACATATTATCCATTTGGTGTATTGACGGATATACGTTAACCAACGTGACATGCTCTCGTTAAGCAGGTATCTAAAAATTTTTATTGAAAAATCAGTAACTTAGCTCTCTTTAGTATTTTAATTTCTATTAGATTTTGAAAAAAATACATGAGTTTAGAAAGTACTAACAAGCATTTATTACAAGCAGGAAATTTTATTTCTGAACAAATAGGAAAGTTTACCTCATAATGCCGAAAAAAGAAAAAATTAGTAGATACAATCATCGATATGAATTGTTGGAGGATGATATTTTTTTGGTTTCCTATCCAAAATCTGGTAACACATGGTTAAGGTTTTTAATAGGAAACTATCTATCCGGCAATAAATGCTCATTCCGAAAAATAGACTTTATTACTGCTTGTGTTTACTTAACTTCTCCAGAATTTGCCTCACAGATGGAACAACCCCGGTTCATCAAAAGTCATGAGCCATGGACACCCGATTATAAACGCGTTGTTTATCTCGTACGCGATGCACGCGATGTCGCAGTTTCTTACTATTTCTATAATCTTAAATTCAGGAAAATTGAGTCTGGAACCACTTTTTCTGAATTTATTAAGCAGTTTAATGCTGGAAGCGTAGGTATTTTTGGAAACTGGGTAAACCATGTTAATTACTGGTTAAATCTCTCCCCAGAAAATTTCCTGCTGCTAAAGTATGAAAATATGTTAGATGATACAGAATATGAATTTCGAAAACTCTTGGATTTTTGTGATATTCCTATTGATGAAAATCGACTTTTGTCTGCCATAGAGACGTCAAAATTTGAGAACATGAGAAAATTAGAAGAACAAGAGGAAAAATTCGCTCAGAACTGGGGAGACCCATCAATTCGATTTGTCCGCAAGGGTGGCTCTCAAAATTGGAAAGAATATTTCACAGATGATTTGCTGAATACCTTTATAACTGTTCATGGAAATGCTCTCGCACGATTAGATTATATTACTGCCGAAGAGTATGGAGAAGCCATGATCGAGAAGAGTAAGACTTTAACTATTCATCCTTTAAATGACTACCAGAATATGGTAGCTGAGCTCCATAAAACAAAAAATGACTATCAGAAAGTACAGTCTGAACTTCATCAAGCAGAAGTCAACATCCAACAAGAAAACCATAAAGTTAAGAGACTTAAACGTAAAATAGAAAAAAGAAACAAGCAAAAATTAAAGTTAATACTTCGAGTTAATAATATTCGAGATAGAGAGAAGAGGACAGAAGCAAAATTAACCTCTGTATCCAAACAGCTTGACAGATGTCAACAATCTTTTGATGAGATGAAGGCTAGTCGTTTATGGAAGCTTAAAAACTATTGGTCAAAAGTCAAATCAAATTTTAAAAAATAATGGCATCTTATGTATTATTTAATAAAATACGCATTATGTGAGTTAAATTAAGCCCTTATATATAGAGGGTTTCAGCTAGCATCAAAATCTGGAGATTGGACAGTTTCGACGTATCTACGTCATTTCAGCGATCAACTCACATAAGGCGTAAAATAGTTTCCAATATCACTCTGAGCAGAAACGAGACAACTAGATAAGCAATAAGCATCAGTTGTGCATCAATGAAACGTGGGTCTGCTAGATTTAAAGGTAGCTGAGTGCTACCCTCCATGATGCAATGTCCTCTCTGCAGTCATCCGAAACCCACAAGCACGACAAGACTAGTAGAAACAGTCAACGCTATTGTTGCCAACACTGCTGCCAGACGTTCAGTAAGACCTTTAATACCCTCTACTATCATCGTCAGATCCCTCTCACAACGACCTATCTGAAGGAAAAAGTTGACAGGGACTCTCACGAATGGCTGGCGCAGCTTACAACTTTTGTGTCAGTGTTGTTGGAGCTGCTAGTCAGCAAGGGCAAATGATTCACAACGGAGAATTTCACACAGTGGGTACCGAGGCGATAAATACTGACTGTGAACCTGACGAATCGAGGGTGAGGAACTGCTGGGTCACCCTGAATTTAGCTAAAGACAGCGGCTTGGTGATCAGCGGTTGCATCAGAAAACATCCGGATGAGTTAGTTCAGGAACTGGTCGTGAACACCGAGGACAAAACACCCTTCACCCATTTGCAAACCGACAGATGTGAAGGCTACGTTCGACAGGTACTAGTGGCGTTGCCAACTTTGGGGATGAATTTATGTTTCCTTCTGACGAAAGCCTTGTCAGACATGCGGTTCAATATGGAGTGATTTTAAATTCATCTCAAAAGTTGGCAACGTCGGTACCAGTTCAGACAACACATAAGGTGAGTAAAGCTCTGACACAACTATTAGAAGGCACTAACTAGGATATTGCGCCAAAGAACAAATTCGGCAAAGTCTGGAATCAGAGGTAAACGTCCCATATATGACGCTGGCTGAGCGGAGTCGAAGCCAGCTGCAAAAGTTCTCTTCGACGCCGTTCAGGGGATGGTTCCGCATCAGAGTGTCCTCACCTTGCACCTGCTCATCAGTTATTTCAATAGGACTTACGCAGAGCGAGAGGAGCAGTAGAGCCACAAACAGGGAATCATTCGCTAGAGTCAATC
>JBCCWF010000395.1:0-6479 GCA_039194035.1 Cyanobacteria bacterium P01_E01_bin.6
ACCCAACGAATTGGTGGTTGGTGTTTCTCGGGGCACTTTTTCCTCCCCGAGTTCTCGACGTTCCCTGTGGCCATAATTATGAGAACCTTTTTGTGCGGGTGCAAAGCACCCTCACAAAACGGTCTATCTCCTAACTCACGTGTGCACCGCTATATCAATACAGGCGATCAATACAGGCGCGGTAAGTGCGTATCTAAAGAGACAACTTCAAACAGGCCATTGGGGAAATGAATTGATGCAAGACAAACGCGTTTCACAAAGGTATTCATGAGATTGCATCTCAGACGTGTCTTTATAAGAGCAAGGTCAAACATCATGTCAGGTGGGGCAGAATGCTCACCAGCACGTATTAACACGTAGGTAAATTAATGCTGGCACCCTCGTGTAATTACTGAAGAATAACGCATCAAACTCAAGACTGTTTTTAAAGATTTGATAAAGAGTGACAGAAATTTGTGGGTAAGTATCTGCACGTAATTAAAACCAAAACCTCAAATCCTGCGCCGCCCGCGCAGCGGGCGGCGCAGGATTTGGAAGGATACGTTTAACGATGGCTATCTACGTAATGGGTAGGGACAACATTCCATTAAGCTGAATGAACTTAGACAATATTGTCTTTCAAGACTGGGCAATGATTCCTCTGCAACCATTGCTCAGTCGTTTATTGTGGTGGCTGTACCCCGCTGGAGGTGGGTACAGCCATTAAATGAGAGAGCTAACACCTTATTGCGAAAACAAGTATGGAAACAGGTGTTGTCGTTGTTCTCGACTTAGTCTCCGCACTGTTTGGATATTGGTTTCTGGAATGATTTCTGGATGATCAAATGATTCGAGTGCCCGACTTACACTTGCTTCCCGAAGAATATGCAGCATTGGATAGGGCGATCGGTTCGTCAGATTTTCGGCATCAGTCGCCTGAGTACCAGAAAACTGATACTGGGGATGAAAGCTTGCAACCTGATATTCTCCCTCCCAACCAAACTGACGTAATAGTTCATCAACGTGAACCAAAAAATTGTTGTACTCGTCAAAGTCAGTGAGCAGAGAAGGAGTCACGAGTAGGGTTGTTTCTAGCTCTTCAAAGGGGGTTTGGTCGAGGAGTCTGAGTTCAGCGAGGAGATCGGACAAGAACTCCACTTCTGTATTAGCCGTGCTTACTTGAATCTTAATTTGCCCTTTACGATTGGGTGCGGCAGCAAAAGGGCACAAGTCTAATCCAACAACAACCTGATCCAACCACCGCTGAACTGCGGTTGTGATTCGCTGATGATTGTTCGAAAGGGGATTGTTCATAGCGAATGATGCCTATGCAGGTGAAGCGGCATCGATTTTAGTTCAAACGCTCGGTGTTTCCAGCTTTAATCCATCCTTCTACACCACTACCCGGCAGCCGAATTTGTTGCCACTGCCCATCTGAACTGGTTCCTAACAGAATGACTTCATCGTTGTAATAGAGTCCACCGATCTGGGTTGTGTCTTGACTAGGCCCTTGGCGGAGCACCATGCCAATTGGTTGAGTGATCCGGGCATTTGCGTCGCGTTCAGCCTGTTCAGCCTGAGGTGCTTCGGATTCAGGTTCTACAGGGTCGGTAAATACTTGCAAAGGTTCAGATGATTCTCCTTGGGGATTAGATGAGGCTTGGTCACCAGAGCTATTGGGCGCCACAGAGTCAGATGACTGACTCACTTGTTCCTCAGCAAACACTGGCTTAGGGGGAGGGCTCGTCAAACGAGTGATAATATATCGAGCTGCGGCAGCACCTCCAACAAACAGGAGAGCTAAGGCCACAAGAACTCCAGTGACAAATTTGAGAATACCAAGGCTTTTCATTGAGATGGTCTTGACTGGATACGATTAATAAGGGAATCTTGTCGCGACGCCAACCTAGCTTTGCCGGATGCAGCCCATTGTTGCAGGGCTTGAATCTGTTCTTGGGTGGTTCGTGCCAAGGGAACCGTTTGGCTCGCTGCCTCTAGAATATCCTCAGTTGTAAAATCTCGCTCTTGACTGAAGGCAATGTGCATGGCCTCAATAATCATTTGCTCAATTTCGGCTCCTGAAAAATCAGGTGTTTCATAGGCGAGACGGTCAAGATCATAGCCATCTAGGTTATGGGGTCTGATTCGTGACAGGTGAACTGAAAAAATAGCCCGACGCTCGTCTTGAGTGGGTAGTCCGACGAAGAAAATCTCATCAAACCGACCTCGACGAAGCATTTCAGGAGGAAGTGCCTGAATATTGTTCGCTGTTGCCACAACAAATACCGATGATTTTTTCTCAGCTAACCAGGTAATGAAGGTACCAAATACACGACTTGTTGTCCCAGAATCACCTTTTCCTTCGAATCCTGAAAAGGCTTTGTCAATCTCGTCAACCCACAACACGCAGGGTGCAAGTGCTTCGGATAGCTGGATCATTTGACGGGTACGCGATTCAGATTCCCCGACAAGTCCTGCAAACAAGCGCCCCACATCGAGTCGAAGGAGGGGAAGATGCCAGTGATGGGCGATCGCCTTTGCCGTGAGTGATTTTCCGGTGCCTTGAATGCCGGCCAGCATGAGTCCTCGTGGATAGGGAATCCCGTAACGCCGAGCTTTTTCGGAAAAGGAACTGCCTCGTCTCAGAAGCCATTCTTTGAGGTTATCAAGTCCACCAATGTCGGAGATTTGTTCTTCGGTGGGATAGAAATCTAAGATTTGAGTTTGTCGAATTGTTTGGCGCTTTTCTTCTAAAACAAGCTCAATATCATCTGCGTCTACCGTGCCATGGGTGGCGATCGCCCGTGCAATCACACGACGAATGCGCTCAATCGACAGTCCTTGGCATGAACGAACGAGCTCATCTCGAATTCGATCATTGAGCTGAGTCCCTAATCCAGCAAGGAGACGCTCAAGCTCTACCTTAATATCATCTATCGACGGAAGCGGAAATTCTAAAATCGTCAACACTTCTGATAAATCCGAGGGAACTTGAATCTGCGGAGATAGGATGACGATGTTTTTAGGTTGAGATTTGAGGGAACGAGACAGATTGCGAAGCTTTCGGGCGATCGCAATATCATCCAGAAAGCGATGAAAGTCTCGCAGCACAAAAATAGAGGCGCTGGTCGAAGAAATCTTCTCGACAAATTCAAGGGCTTGGAGTGGATTACGACGACCGAACCCTGCATCGTTTGGGTTCCCCTGATAGCCTTCCACAAAGTCCCAAATATAAACGCTTCGATTGCCCTGACGCTGGGCACATTCGGCGATCGCCGCTTCGACGCGTTCCTCTTCTAAAGTTGCAATGTAGAGAACTGGATATCGCGCTCGTAAGAAGAGCTCAAATTCATCTGTAAACGCCATAGATACATCATGACAAACGCTGAACTAAGCATAGCGAATTAGCTGAACCTAGATGCTTCAAAAGAAAACACTCGATAAGAAGTACGGTTGGCAGCACGATGCCTGTCTCATGAATGAGTCCAATTCATTAAACGTCTAAATGATGCGTCTGCCTCTTCAGTGCTGCCAAAGCACCCCACCGACTATCAACAATTGCAGCATCTTCAGGTGAGGGATTGTCAGTGTCAAGTTGAATTCCAGCACAGTCCTCGTCACATAGCTTTTGTTGTGGCAACGATAGACAGAGGTATTCGTATAACCACGTTTCAGGTTCAAAGTACCCGGTCGATGGAATTGTTTCCACCAGATCGTCAGCAATCAGGTCTTCGTCAATCATGTCCTCGTCAACATTTGGCAGATGATCCAGCCAGATTAGTTCTGACGCATTGACCGTCAACCGATGATTATAGTTTTGAAGGCAGCGATCGCACGTCAACGTGGTAATCGTTTCAACCGATGCCGTAACCTCAAGATATTGTCCACCGTGAGCCACCGTGACATTGCCTTGGACGGGCGTTAGGCTTTGAAACCCACGAACGCTTTGATTCACCCGAAGCGACTCTGTGTGATCCGGTGCGCGCAAAATCTGGGGGATGTAGATTTTGTCCATACAAACCTCCACTAAGACGTTGACTTAGGCTGCACAACAAGCTTGCGATCAGGCTCACGTCCTTTGCTATAGGTTTCAAATTCATCGAAATCTTGAAGCAGTGTATGCACCTGTCGTCGCTCTGCCGCCGATAGAGAAGAAATTTCATACTCTTCTCCTGTTTCGCGAACATGTTCCATCGCTTCTTTCGCTAATGCTTCAAGCTCGACACGGCGTTGTTCTCGATAGCCGTTTAGCTCAACGGTATAAGCACATTGTTCGTCTTCAGTCTGATTGAGGTTGAGAGTTGTGTTCGCTAGATATTGGATGGCATCCAGAACAGAGCCTCGTTCCCCAATTAAATTAGTGATTTGTTCTGGAGTCAGTGCATCGGAGTTAATTGTCAACCAGCAGCTTCCTTCCTGACCTGAGCGTTGATCATTGATATCAACGTTAGAAGAAACTCCAGATATGGCTAATAAACTTTCCAGCCATGTTTTGCCGCGGTCGATTTGGCTCTCGCTCATCATCCGAATCCTATTCTTTGTTAGTTCTGTCAACCCTAACGTTAAACTAACCCTTGATCAAGCGTCACAAGTTCTCAAGACCTGGACGTAATTCAGAGCAAAACCCCAAATCCTGCACCACCCGCTGCGCAGGCAGCACAGGACTTGGAAGGATACGTTTAATGATAACTAGCGACTGACATGATACATCGTGAATCTTCAGCAGACGGCTTGTCTTTATAAATCCGGATCCTGGAAGCCCACAATCCCGTTAAATTTTTCTCAGCTTACGTTATCGGCCCAACAGAAAAAAGGTTGATCATGATTTCTTAGATGTTTTTGATCCCGACGCTTTTGGTGTTCTCGGAGATTTGCCATTCTTTGATTTCCCCGCATTATTCGCCTTCGTAGAGCTAGCAGACTGATTTCCCTTCGGTTTTTTCGATGCCTGCTTTGCATCAGCTTCTTTTTTTGTGCTGGCAGGTTCAAAAGGCAACGTTTTTCGATCGGCGTCTTCAGCTTTCTTGGCTTCGGCATCTACAATCTTTTGCAGATTCTCAGGCAGAGGCTCCCGCGACAAAATGAATGTCTGTACGGTCTGAAAAATATTTGCAATGACCATGTACATCAGCACCCCTGCAGGCAGAGGGAAAAACAAAAACATGCCGGAAAACAGAACTGGAGTCACCTTATTAATGGTGTCTTGCTGTGGGTTGCCTGATTTTGCATTCTGACCAGAAAGCAACTGGTTAGCATAGAGACTCAAACCAAAAAACAGAACCATGCCAACGATATCCCAGTTGATGGAGCCGTCATCATTACGAGCACCCACGCGTCCCAAGGCTTCGATAAACAAGAACCCTTTGTTTGCAGCGATACCTGAAACCGATGCCTTTAAAGTCGCATCCCCAGGAGCCAAAGCCACAATATTTCCTTGCTCATCGAAAGCTACCTTGTCATCTCCAGACTCAATCGTCCATTGGGGATGAACATCGGAATCTGGATACCGAGTGACGATATCATCTAATGGTGAACCGTCTTCAGCACGAAACTCAATGTTAGTTTTCTCTCCAACAACGAGCTTAGTGCCACCAGGAATAGTCGCCATCACAGGAACGTGGAAGCCGTCTGTTATGTAGATGTTTTGAGGTTTTGTAGCGAACGCCTGAGGTACGATCTGCTCAATTTTTTCGGTTGGAAGAACTTGGAGATTCACAGAATAATTGATATCTGCGAACGGCGATCCTCGCAAGGTTGCAAATAGCGCAAACAAAATTGGCATTTGCAATACAACGGGAAAACAGCCAGCTAAAGGATTGCCAAATTCCTTATAGATTTTTGACATCTCCTCCTGCTGCTTTGATGGCTCCTCTTTGTAGCGCTCTTGCACTTCCTTCACACGCTTTTGCATGGCAGGCTGAGCGACTTTCATGCGACGCATACTTCGAATGGAGCCTGCACTTAGAGGAAACAACGCAAACCGAATGACCAGCGTCAATGCCACGATAGCAAGGCCATAACTTGGCACGATCCCGTAGAAAAAATCCAGGATCGGCAACATCACATTATTTGAAAGAAACCCAATACCAAAATCCATGCGTCTATGTATGAGAAACGTGTACTCAGAAATGATTAACTATTTTATCTGTCAATCCTAATCAGATAAACCGCGTCTAGGTTAGGAACTGTAGTTCCTGCACTTGGTTTGGGTTTAGATATTCGCAAGCCTAGTTGGTGGAGAACAATCCACCCAACAACTGCAATATACCCAAGCAACCATCGTCAACGGTATATTCCAGCGGCATCCGAAGGCAACTATCAATGACTCGAAAAACGTCGAGTGTCCTGATTAAAACTCATCCTTAATTACCCTATCAGCCCAGACCTAGGTTAATAATAGCTTCTAAGTCGGCAGGCATGAATATTGGTGTCTTGAATATCAGCTAGATATTTTTCAATACACATAAGTAGATAGACATCAATAAACTCACCTTAAAAAC
>JBCCWF010000396.1:0-6478 GCA_039194035.1 Cyanobacteria bacterium P01_E01_bin.6
GCACAGGATTTGTTTTTTTGGTTTTAATGACGTCCAGGTACTTACACGACTTGGCAATCTTCCCGAAATCCTCATTCCTTGGTGAACTTTGCCAAATCCTGCCAATCGCTAGATCGACTCAATAAAAACCAGCCCTATCCCTCTTTTATCACCCTGGGAAAAGAAACATGAACACCTCATTGGTTTGTGCCGCAGTCATCAAAAAATGAGCAGACTAAATAATAAACTGCGCGGCTTGGAAGCAAAACTCCCAAGCCGCGCAGTTTATTATTTAGTCTCCCTAAAAATTAAGAACCGACATTTCGAGTTCTACGAGATGGTTTCATCGATGAATGTGCACTTCTTGGACGGGATGAGTTGCGAGGCTTAGATGGTCGAGGAGATGAATGCTCGGTATAATCATTCTGCTCTTTATCAGACCGCATCCATGCTGGACGAATCTGATCATATGCCATTTGCAATGCTGCCGCAGCAATAGTATGGGCCTCATATTCATCGCCAAGCTGAGCCACGATTGGCAAGAAAGACGCAATTCTCTCACTAACCAACGTTTCCCGAATTTGTTCCTGGAAGCGCTGAAGGTGATGGGATTCAATTTCAGCCCGTGTCGGAATTTTTCCAGTCGTCAAGCTTTGCTTCGTATGGCGCTCAATTGCTCGTAGCTTTGACTTGTCAAGGGGATGCACCAGAGAAATAGCCACGCCTTCCTTGCCTGCACGTCCTGTTCGACCAATTCGGTGAACATAATTCTCAACGCTATCAGGCAAATCGTAGTTAATCACGTGAGTCAAGTCTTCGACGTGTAATCCACGCGCAGCAATGTCAGTTGCCACAACCCAACGAACTTGCCGTTGTCGGAACCTTAGGAGAAGGCGCTCTCGTTGGGACTGAGTCAAATCGCCATGATACTCATCAACACTGTGACCCGCAGCCTGCAATTGACGCGTGAGATCCGCAGCTGAGCGTCGAGTTCGGACAAAGATAATGGCAGACCCTGGATCTTCAAGCTCTAGGATAGGCTGTAGCGCACGAGCTTTCGACCATCCCCGAGGAACAACATAGGCGACTTGATTAATTTTGTTCGGTGTGGCTTTTGTCTGCTTAACAGTTACCGTCACTGGAGATTGCAGAAACTTTGCTGCCAGTTCACGAATTGGAGGAGCCATGGTCGCCGAGAAAAAGGCCGTTTGGCGCTCAGCAGGAGCCTGGCTCAAGATTCTCTCCACATCTTGAATAAAGCCCATGTTCAACATTTCGTCGGCTTCGTCAAGGACAAGCAGTTCGAGAGAGCCTAACTTTAATGACCCTCTGCTCAGCAAATCCAGAACACGTCCGGGGGTTCCTACGACAACTTGGGTTCCTTTTCGGAGGCTCTGAATTTGACGTTCAATCGCTTGTCCCCCATAAACAGAGAGAATGAAAACTCGACGATCCTCATTAAAATTTCGGATGGCCTGACAGACCTGAAGCGCAAGTTCTCGGGTCGGTGTCAAGATTAACGCCTGAACTGCTTTGCTATTTGGATCGACGCGCTCTAGAAGAGGCAGCGCGAACGCTGCTGTTTTTCCAGTTCCAGTTTGCGCTTGTCCAACAACATCTCGCCCAGATAATAGATGAGGGATAGCCTGAGCCTGAATTTCTGTCGGAGAAGAAAAACCAAGCTTCTCTAGGCTCTTGATACGACTTTCAGATAAACCAATACTCTCAAATGACAATGTCATCGTGTCTCCTTAATTAAGCATTTACTGAGACACGACGAAGCGCGCCTCTTAGTTGAGTTGATCGGTCAGCAATGTGACCGTACAGGTCATAAACATCAGCATCATTGATGAGAACAGGGGCGATCGCCCCTAGTCTTGCTTGGCCATGAACATAGACCAATCCATCAACATCAGGAGCAAAGCGAGGCGAACGACCGATAAGTTCACCTGTTGCAGGATTCTCCTGTTCAATTAGAACGTCAACAACCCGCCCTATGTTGGCCTGATTGAGCTTGAGCGAAATGGGTTGTTGTGCCTTCATCAAAGCAGACCGACGTTCATCCATCACCGATTGTGGAACTGTATCCTTCATCGAATAAGCAGGCGTTCCCTCCTCCGGAGAGAATGTAAATACACCCACATGATCAAATTCATGACGCTGAACAAAATCATGAAGATGGGTAAAATGAGCTTCCGTTTCTCCAGGAAAACCAACAATAAACGTTGTTCGCAAAACCGCTCCAGGAATCTCAGACTTAATCCGATTAATGATGGCGTCATTAACCTGTCCCTGCCAGGGGCGATTCATTGATTTCAAAACATTAGGATGGGAATGCTGAAGAGGCAAATCCAAATAAGGAAGCACATTTGGCGTCTCTTGAATGGCACGGATTACCTTGGGCGTTAAACCAGTTGGATAAGCATAATGAATACGAATCCAAGGAACATCAACAGACCCAAGAGCACGTAAGAGCTCATCTAACTTCGGCTCACCATAGAGATCAATTCCGTAGTTTGTCGATATTTGAGAGATCAGAACAAGCTCCTGAACTCCCTCAGCAGCAAGCTGCTGAGCCTCTGCTACGATAGACTCTATAGGACGCGACCGCTGATTACCACGCAGATGCGGAATGATGCAAAAGGCACAGCGATAATCGCATCCTTCAGCGATACGAAGATAGGCAGTTCCCTCTGCAGTTGTTCGATACCGAGGAACAGTTTCATCTGCGATAAATGTCGGATTATCTGAAACAGCAGTGACTCGTTCGCCATTCTCGACCCGCTGAATCACTCCGACAATATCTTGATAATCACCAGTTCCAACAAGGGCAACAGCTTCAGGTAGTTCAGCTAGCAGATCGTCACGAAAATGCTGAGCCATGCATCCCGCAATAACGACTTTCTTACCCTCTTCAGCCAACTCCACAAGTGTTTGAACAGATTCTTCGCGAGCTGACTGAATAAAGCTGCATGTATTAACAATAACAACATCAGCTAGGTCTTCGCTGGTATCCACACTGTAGCCAGACTGAACAAGCAGCCCCAGCATATGTTCTGTGTCAATTCTATTTTTCTCACAGCCTAGGTGAGTAAATGCAATGGTCGGCTTTTCTGCCATATCGCTCTTTCAGTTAGCCTTTGAATAATTGAGGACTGCATCAATAGGTTGAGTATTGAAGAATGCAAACCCCGAAAGGTTTCACCGAGTTCGCAAACCCCAATGTTAACACTTTAGCTGCAACAACTCCTCAATTTTTCGGAGTTAGGCTTACCTGGAAGCATGGATTGGCCAGGATTGCGTTATATCAATGACCAGTGACTGAATAAATCAGAACAACCTGAGCAGAGATAGAAACGATTCAACGTAGCGTTAACTTTTATTAATATACCGCAAAAATCGCATTTGGTTTTTCTCCGATACCGATGAAGACATAAGAGCGGTGTCATGTTGCTGCTAGTGTATTTTTATAGGTAAGAACGTTAAGTGCGTTTGGTGTGGAATAACAGTCTTGTGGCTCCTTTAATTCCACAAGTACTGTATTCAAGTAGGCTTGTATTTTGAGATGAGATTCTGGGGAGTTCTAGCGCCCCAGAATCTCGCTAAGTTCTTCCCGGCTTAAGTTATCAGCCTTCAAGTATTCAATAAATAATTTTGCGATGTGCGTTGTCCGTATTTGAGTGAACGTGGACTTAAAGACAATATTTAAAACGAGTCATCCTGCCATTGGTGTTGTTCATCTGCAACCGTTACCAACGTCTCCACGATGGGGCGGGAGTTTGAGCGCAGTGATTAATCGTGCTGAACAGGAAGCAACAGCGCTGGCATCAGGAGGCGTCGATGGCATTATTGTCGAAAATTTCTTTGATGCACCCTTTCCAAAAGATCATGTTGATCCTGCCGTTGTGAGTGCAATGAGTCTCATTATTCAACGGCTAATGAACTTGATTACACTCCCGATCGGGATCAATGTTCTGCGAAATGACGCCTTGAGTGCCATGGCGATCGCCAGTTGCGTCCAAGCTCATTTTATTCGAGTCAATGTATTGACCGGGGCAATGGCAACCGATCAGGGCGTAATTGAAGGAAATGCACATCAGCTACTTCGGTATCGGAGAGAACTGGGCAGTGATGTCAAAATTCTGGCCGATGTGCTTGTTAAACATGGTCGTCCTCTAGGGTCACCCAATTTAACAACGGCAGTACAAGAAACAATCGAT
Source organism: Cyanobacteria bacterium P01_E01_bin.6 (assembly GCA_039194035.1). GTDB lineage: Bacteria > Cyanobacteriota > Cyanobacteriia > CAKZMO01 > CAKZMO01 > JBCCWF01. The sequence goes on from JBCCWF010000396.1 coordinate 4,200, forward strand.
CGTGGATTAGCAGATGGTGTTATTTTGTCAGGCTGGGCAACGGGCAGCCCCCCAACCTTAGAAGATCTAGAGTTAGCAACTGCTGCTGCTAATGGAACACCGGTTTTTATTGGCAGTGGGGCAACTTGGGAAAACATCCCCAAATTGATGAAAGCAGCCAATGGGGTCATTGTGTCGAGTTCTCTGAAGCGCCACGGACGCATTGAAGAACCCATTGATCCTATCCGAGTCAGTCAATTTGTTGAATCGATGCGTCGAAGTCTGTCGCTTGCACAACAACGAGAACAAGCATCCTCAGCAACTAGCCCCAAGGAACCCAAGGAATATAAGGAGATGCAGAAAAAGACAGTGCGCTCATAGCTCTTGCTTGCACAGACATATGCAATATGCAACCAGATATTGCACAATTCGATGATGCATATCTATTCATAAGATAGAGATTAAGTGCCATGACATCGTTGCATACACGTTCAGTCTGTCGCATTATTTTAAGGTGTTCGCCATTCAGAAAATTCGGCACAATGGGGAATGATTAATAGAGAAATCGAATTGATATTGTTGTTCTGAATACGCTCTGGTTCATTCGTTATTCACGGGTCATTTCTATGGTACGCAGACGTCAACCTACACCTTGGATCCAACGTCACTCCCGCATCATTATTGGGGCGATCGCAATTGTTGGAGCACTGTTAACGGCTTACCTCACCGTCATTGAAGTCACCGGTGGAGAAGCTGCATGTCCAACTGGCGGTTGTGACATTGTTCTTGCAAGCCCCTACGCAAAAGCATTTGGACTCCCGCTTCCATTGTTTGGAATGCTGGGCTATTTGGCAATGGCTATCTTTGCAATGGGGCCATTGGCCATTAAGCCCGAGACAAATAAGCTCTTGAGATCACAGCTAGAAGGTACTAGTTGGCTGTTCCTGTTTATTGGCGGTTGTGCCATGGCTGTGTTCAGTATTTACTTAATGTATCTCTTGATTTTTGTGATCAAGGCATTTTGTCCTTACTGTGTCGCATCCGCACTTTTCAGCCTTGGGTTATTTGTCATGTCAATCATCGGTCGGCGATGGGATGACGTTGGCCAAATCGCATTTACGGGTATTTTGGTTGTTTTTGTGACCCTCGTTGGCGTCGTTGGATTATATTCCAGCGTCAGCAGAGCAGGTTCTCCTTCTGAAACTGCCACTGGAGCTTTACCACCGCCGATTCAAAATACTTCTGGGCCATCTGAAATTGCTTTAGCTCAATATCTCACTGAAATTGGAGCTGTTAAATATAGTGCTTATTGGTGTCCCCATTGCCAACAGCAGCGCGAATTGTTTGGCCGTGAAGCATTTGAATATATTGACGATGTTGAGTGTGCTGAAGATGGGCAAGATGCTCAGCCTCAAGTATGTGCAGAAGCTGGAGTTCAAGGGTACCCAACTTGGAAGATCAATGGAGAAAATTATTCTGGTGCTCGCCCTCTCAGTGAGTTGGCAGATTTATCAGGCTATAGTGGCCCTCGCGATTTCCGCCATTCTTCTTAGTCCTGTCGAGTTGATCCAAACTTAAGCAATAAGGGGAGCTTCAGAAGTACTGAAGCTCCCCTTATTGCTTCCTCGTCGATTTGAGAAGATTGCTAAGTTGTGTGATCAAGACGGGTTTGTGTTTGACGGTGAGCAGATTGGAGTCTGGGAAAATGACGAGAACAATATCGCCGCGTTTATAGCCCATATCGTTGTTTTCTTATCGTCTGCCTTTTGGATCTAGGGCATCCGCCTGTCCACCGACACTCACCACTCAGATCGTTGCTACTGCAATGGCAAGCCATACTCGCTCCACCCGCTGTGGGTTACGCATGCGGGTAAGATGCCAGTTGAGTCCGCCTCGCTTGATATCTTTGAACAAGCATTCAATCCAACTGCTCATCCCATACCAGAGGATGTCTGCTGGGTGAGGGTCGAGATCCGTCACGATGAGCCATGGATCATTGTAGCCCTCGTCCCAACTGGCTAACAGCTTACACTCCAAGGGATTTGTCTTAAAACAGCTCAGCGTCCCTGAGTACGACTGAGCGACCTGAGTGATGACACCGTTGAGAGGTGCAACGGGAGATGACGGAGTCCGTTGGTCGTGACATTGATGATTAATCCACACGCCTTATGTGAGTGTAAATTTGTTTCGAACAGATTGCTGCTCAAAGGTAAGCACATCAATAGCGAAGGATTGACGCAAGACGATTCGCAGGGTATGACTGGCAACTTTAGCGGCCACCTGGAGTTGAATACCTGAAA
>JBCCWF010000397.1:0-6425 GCA_039194035.1 Cyanobacteria bacterium P01_E01_bin.6
GAATTCGAGGATTTAAGCGCTTAGCGGAGGTCATTGAAGGGGTGAATTTTAAGGATGGCATTCGAGTTGAATTAGATCAATCAATGACCAGTCAGGACGCCGCTTAACTTTTCGGCATACACCAGATTTGACAATAACTCTAGGTTTCATCTAATCTGCGGGTCTAGTTGCCAGTGTCTTCAGAGGAGCTATCTGTGTCTAACTTGAGCGGATCTGAGTCTGGGGACAACTCTGCATCGAAGTTGTCAGTATCAAGTGAGTCTGACCCTCCAGGAAGGTCAAGCAAATCAAGAGTATTAGGATCGTCTAGGTCAAAGTCATCAAAGCCAGGAAAATCCTGCTCTTCAGTAACATCACCTTCGGGCAATGTTGCTAGAGCAATTCGATTTCCGCCACCGACTGACCGCATGAGATCGAGTACATTGACAACTGTGTCATAGCTAGCCAAGCGAGAGGCATAAAGCACCATCAGGCCATCGGGCCTATTTTGACGATATGTTTTAAGCGCTTCTGTGAGCTGTTCTGGCGAGATCGGCTGTTGTTCCAAGTACAGTAGACCCGTTGGATCGACACTAACGATGACCATTTCCCGCATTTGGGTTGTCCCTGTTTCCGCGGATGGTAAATCAACGTTGATGCCCGATTGCCGAGTTAGCACAACAGACGCAAGGATGAAAAATGTCAGAATGCAAAATATGACATCAATCAGCGGCAAAATTTCAATACGAACGTCTTCTGATGTGGATTCCCAGTTTGTTTTCATGAGTTTTGATCAACGGGTCTCTAAATCCAACAGTGTCAATTTCTGAGGCCAAAACCGGCGATGAGCTTTTAGTCAGCGCACGATTCACGTCATAACAATTGGAGTGGATAGGTTGCTAACAGTCGGTAAAACATATCATTTTCACGGAAACCATGTTCATCTACCTAGCTCCGATGGCTTGTGAGTAGATGATTGGTTTTTACCTGAGCATTGATAATTCCGTCCTTGGCATCATTGTGCTGTCATTCCTGTGACTAATCACTCTCAGCTGATGTCGGTGATGTGTCATTGGGTGTTGCAGCTACCGTATCTGTGTTTTTTTCAGGCTCGGGTTCACGTGTTGCAGCCCCATCATTATTAGATTCGCTAGTAGGTTGGCTATCGTTGCTTTCATGGGAGCGCGAATCAGAATGGCTCGTCCGGTCATAGGGAAATGCTTGAGGGGAAATCATCCGTTGCCTCTTGAGCCAATCTTTTCGGTACATTAATTCGAGTTCGTTACCAGATTGTCTGAAAACTTTGGCTTGTCCGGATACCAGTCCTTGGAAAAAGCGATAAAAGGCAAGACTGATAATGGCAATGATTAGCCCTGTGGCTGTACTGAGCAATGCCTCAGCAATTCCGAGAGTCACACCTCCGGTGTCGCTTTGATTCAGATCGCCGAGGCGAATTGAACCCAATGACCCGATAAGGCCCAGCACAGTGCCTAAGAGACCCAGCAACGGAGAAATCGCGATTACCGTTTCTAAAATTTTTTCTCCTTTGCGCATGGCGGCTAATTCTTCATCGCCAGTTGCTTGGAGAGCAAGCTGAAAAATTTCAGGATCGGGGTCTTCTAACTCAAGTGCTGAATACAAGAAGCGGCCAATCGGCTGCTCATAGGATCGGCGAGCAATATCTCGTGCTGCATCCCACTCGCGACGAGCCGACTCTAGAACTCGACCAACAATTTCACGTTCGCGCGTTAGGATTTTTGACCAGAACCAAATGCGCTCAATGATGGTGCTGAGTGCCATAACAGACAAAATCAGTAGGGGCACCATCGCGATTCCGCCTTTGGTGAATAGCTCGAAGATATTCACTATGCCGTCGCTCCTCCCGTGTGTTGATAGTTCTAACGATGATTGCAGTAGGCTGCCGAAACATCAAAGCCTAATTCTAGACCAAGCGATGAGTGATCTTCATATAACGTTTAAGCAATCCAATTTTAGTTCCATAGTGGATCGGTTGGATTGATGGGCTAAGTTTCTGAAGATATACAGCTGCCGTTATTCGTTCTAGAGCATTTTTATAGAGATGCGTTGCTCCTCGACAAAAATGTTTATGTGCTAACCAGAGTGTCTATGCCGACAAGACTTATTCCAGAAACAATTAGGGTTGGTGTTATTTTTGTCTCAGTGTTTTGCGATCGCCCAAACGTATCCTAAGACTCCTGACGGCTAGCAACATATCATGTGTCTTCTCCAATGGGCGATCGCTCTAATCCGCAAAAATGTAAAACTTCAAATCATTCGGCGACATTGAGATCCTGGGATCAAATCATAATAACGACAATTCTGTTGAGATGACCCTTCAAAAGTTCACGATAAACTAGTGAGGTTGCAGGACTAAAGACATGGCTAGAGTCTGAGAGGATATGCATGAGTCTCTTGGATAATCGTCACATGCTAATTGGAGCTCGTCGGTTATGAAATTGTTTGGCTGGTACCGCGCGTTAATGCGCAATCCACAATCCCGTTGGCTGGTGATTATTGGGAGCTTAGTGTATTTGGTTAGCCCAATTGATCTATCGCCAGATATTATTCCCTTTGTTGGCCAAATTGACGATGTTATCCTGGCTACCCTTTTGTTTTCCGAGCTGTTTCAGTGGCTATTAGGTGCAGGGCATTTGGCATCGAATGAAAGTGCTGGAGCCCAACAGGAGAATGATGCGACGGTCAAAACAACAGTGGATGTTGAAGCTGTGTCTATTGACGAATAGACACAGCAGAAAAATCAAATAGCACACTGTGATGAACGCTGAATTTGCCTATCCTTACCATCACCTTTCATTTTCCTAAGTACCTCGGCACAATTAAGAACCAAATTTATAGCGCTGTGCGGGTTGATTAAGACCGGTGATGTGGGGCGCGCCGCGTCCCACATCACTGTTTTTGTATTTGACGCGGTTGCATACCGCTATAAAACCCTGCGCCGACCGCTCAGCGCTCGGCGCAGGGTTTTATAGGGTTTATCGTTAATTTTGCCAAGGTACTTAAGAACAAAGCATTTTGCTTGGATTCTGCATTGAATGATGGCGGTGAAGCCGCCATCATTCAGTGAGAGGCTAAAATTCTTCTGATTGCATCGCCTATGGTGATGTTACGTTACAACGTTTACAAGGGAGTGCTCTGAAAATAATCAACGTCAATTATTCGATGCGTGTGATGTGAATTTGGGAATCTTGAAGCTAAATCATGACGATCAACCTTTTAGTCATAAACGATGTTGTCTCAGCACACAGTTTTGATTGAAAGAAGAACTCTGATTGATTCTGTGTCATAAAGAGATCCCATGACTCTTGAACTGATTCCATATTTGTCTGCAGACCTTAAATCTTGTGAACTAAACCAGGCTACTTTGTTTCATGGTGGGTTCATCCTGAGGCAGTTATTTGAGAAATCTGTCGATGCGACCCTGATTTGGCATGACCGATGTCTTGTTGCCTGCAATAAAGTAGCGGTTGACTTGTTTGGCTATACAGACGCTGACATGTTGCAGAGTTCTTACAGAAAGCTTTCACCTTCTTTGCAAGCCAATGGTGAGAGTTCACATGAACAGACGGTAGTGATGTTGGAGACAGCAGCTCAATCTGGATGTCATCGCTTTGAGTGGTGTTATCAAAAGGCTGATCTCACTCTATTTTTTGTTGAGGTCACTCTCTCGGCGATCGCCATTGATGAAAACAGCACTCTTTTCTACGAAGTCTGTCGGCCCATTCACAATCGCCAACGCCAAGAGAAGCCACAACAAGAATCAAACCAGCTCCTGCAAAAAATCCTTGATACGATCCCACAAGCCATTTTTTGGAAAGATCGTCAATCTGTCTATCTGGGCTGTAATCAAAATTTTGCTCACGCTGCAGGGCTAGAAGATCCCAGCAAGATTATTGGTTTGACTGACTATGACTTGCCTTGGACAACCGAGGAAGCCGACCTCTATCGGCAGCATGATCAATTGGTCATGACATCGAAAACAGCGCAATATCATTTGATGGAATCTCAGCAACATGCTGATGGCAGTCACATTTGGTGCGATACCAATAAAATTCCTCTCTATGATGCCGAAGGTCATGTGATAGGCGTGATGGGTACATTTGAAGACGTTACCCAGCGACAACAGTATGAAGAGGCTCTGAAACAAAAAGCCCGTGACTTAGAACAGTTTGTCGAGGAATTGCAGCAAAAACAGAGCAAGCTCATCCAGACTGAAAAAATGTCGGGCTTGGGACAACTTGTGGCTGGGGTTGCGCACGAAATTAATAATCCAGTTAATTTTATTCACGGCAATCTTACGTATGCCCGTAACTATATTCAGGATCTCCTCGCTGTTGTCAAAGCATATCGAGAGTATTATCCAGAGTCAAGAACCGAGATTGACGATCTGATCGAAGACGTTGATCTCGATTTTCTACTCCGTGATTTGCCAAAACTCTTAGATTCGATGCAGGTCGGTGCTCATCGAATTCATGACATTGTTGCCTCACTCCGTACGTTTTCTCGTGTGGACCAGGCGGAAGTCAAAGATGTCGATATTCATACGGGTCTCAACAGCACATTAATGATCCTGCAAGGTCGCATCAAAGCAACACCTGATCGTCCTGAGATTCAGCTCCATAAGCAATATGGAACCTTGCCTCGGGTTAAATGTTATGCCGGACAGCTCAACCAGGTTTTCATGAACATTCTAGTGAATGCTATTGATGCACTAGACGAGCGGGATTGTCACCGTAGCTTAGATGATATGAAAGCTAATCCCAGCCAGTTATGGATTACAACCCAAGTGATAGGCGATCGCGACGCTGTCCAGATTTCAATTCGCGATAATGGTTTAGGTATTCCCGAATCAATTCAACGCCGAATGTTTGATCCCTTCTTTACCACAAAGCCTGTTGGCAAAGGAACGGGACTAGGGATGTCCATTAGCTATCAGATCGTCGTAGAAAAGCACAACGGCACACTCACCTGTCACTCGACTCTAGGTCAAGGGACGGAGTTTATCATTGAAATTCCAGTAACGCTTGCTTGAATAATTTCCCTCAAAAATTGTCCTCAGAATTGATTGATAGTGGACAGCATCTAATGACAGAACAAACACCAGAAAATCATTGATTTATTGCCCATGGTGCTGTTGAGCAAAATTAAGATCTCTAAAAAAGCTAATTGTCTCACGAATGAAGGGGCAGACTAATTGTCCTGGGAGTGGTATCAGTGGGCTCGCTGACGTTTGAGCCGTCATGATTTTGCTAGTGAAGGGGAATGGCGGTAACCCAATCCTTGTAGTCAGGAGACCGATTTTCCGTAATGGAAATCAGTTTGTCCCGTAAGCGAGTTGTGATTGGTTTTTCGACAGGTAGGTCATAAATTTCGATTCGTTTCACAGGCGTGATTTTTGCAGCGGTGCCGCTGAGAAATACCTCGTCTGCAACAATGAGTTCCGATTTATCAATCGATCGTTCAATCACCGGAATTCCCATATCACGGGCCAGAGTGAGTACACTATCTCGTGTAATGCCCTCTAGAATGTCTTGTTCAAAACCAGGAGTGATGAGTTGACCATTCCGCACGATGAAAATATTCATGCCTGTGGCTTCACTCACCTTCCCTTGAGAATTCATCAAAATAGCCTCATCAAACCCCGATTCAACGGCTTCTGTTTTAGCAAGAGAAGAGGTAATGTAAGCTCCGCTAATTTTGCCGCGTAGTGGAAGGCTCCGATCTTCTTGGCGATACCATGAGCTGATGCGGCACGTCACTCCATCAGGGGATAAATAATCGCCAAGTTCCAACCCATAGACGAAGAAGTTTTTTTCGACATTATGCAATCGAGGCGCAATGCCCAGATCTGACGTGTAAACAAAGGGACGAATATAGAAAGATGTGTCCGGGTTATTTTTTTTGACAAAGTCAATAATGACAGACTGAATCTTGTCTGCTGGCAAGTCATAGTTTAAGAATCGCGCACTTGTACTCAGACGTTGGCAGTGTCGATCCAGTCTGAATAGCAAAATTTGGTTAGGATTATTGGGGTCTGGCAACCCTCGGAGACCCCCAAATGCGCCAGTTCCATAATGAAGCGCGTGCGTTGCGATAGAAATCGTCGCCTGTTCAAAGGGAACAAACTGATTTTCAAAATAAGCAACTGGTAAAAACGTATGCATAACTGACAAAATCTAAAAATCGACAAATAAGAGGAGTAGGAAGGATAGAAAGCTGTCTGGGCATCCAGGCTCAAGATAGTGTATCCAGACTCAAGCCAGACTCAAGATAGTATGTTGAAACTCAAGGTAGCTTTCTGGATGGTGGTCGTTTCGGTCAACAATCGCAATACTGATTCAAGATTATGGGATAGTGCTTGGGTCTGAACATCAGTCGCTAGCCATAAGTAAACGTAACCTTCCAAA
>JBCCWF010000398.1:0-6396 GCA_039194035.1 Cyanobacteria bacterium P01_E01_bin.6
CCTGCGCCGCCCGCGCAGCAGGCGGCGCAGGATTTAGGGGTTTTATATTTAATTGTACCTACCTACCTACCTACCTACTTACGCGCTCAATATGTCATGGATGTGTGCCTTATGCTTCACCGAGAGGTCTATCTAGGGAATTTTTCCTGACACCTTCTCTACAAAAACGTCCTTCATCTCTTCCTGTGACTTTTATGCCCAAAGCCAAGAACGGTAAAGTTCAGCATCAGGAATCTTTGGAGCAAAAGCTCTGGAAGGCGGCGGATAAGCTGCGGAAGAACATTGACGCGGCAGAATATAAGCATATTGTCCTGGGGCTGATTTTCCTGAAGTACATTTCAGACGCGTTTGAGCAGCTATATCTTAAGTTGGTGGCGGGTGAGGGGGAATACGAGGAGGCTGACCCGGAAGACCCGGATGAGTACAAGGCAGAGAATGTGTTTTTTGTGCCCGCTGAGGCGAGATGGGCAGCGTTGCAGGCCCAGGCGAAGCAGCCGACCATTGGCCAGTTGGTGGATGAGGCCATGGAGGCGATCGAGCAGGCGAACCCCAAGGTGCTGAAGGGGATTTTGCCGAAGGTGTTTGGGCAGCAGAAGTTGGACCCGGCTTCGTTGGGTGGGCTGATCGATATGATCGGCAGTGTCAATTTGGTACAGGCAAAGGCGGATGAGCCAAGCCCAGAGACAGAACCAACTGAGCAGACGGGAGAAGTACCGCGCCAACAGGATTTGCTGGGGCAGGTGTATGAGTATTTTTTGGGGCAGTTTGCCCTGGCGGAGGGGAAGAAGGGCGGCCAGTTCTATACGCCGGAGGCGGTGGTGCGGGTGTTGGTGGAGATGCTGGAGCCTTATCACGGTCGGGTGTTTGACCCTTGCTGTGGGTCGGGGGGGATGTTTGTTCAGAGTGAGAAGTTTGTCAGCCATCACCAGGGGCGGCTGGATGATATTTCGATCTATGGACAGGAGAGCAATGAGACGACCTATAAGTTATGCCGGATGAACCTGGCGATTCGGGGGATTGATGGCTCGAATATCCGCTGGAATCCGGAGGGGTCGTTTTTGAATGATGCCCATAAGGATTTGAAGGCGGATTTTGTGATTGCGAATCCGCCGTTTAATGACAGTGACTGGGGCGGGGATTTGCTGCGGAAGGATGGGCGCTGGGATTATGGCGTGCCGCCAGTGGGGAATGCGAACTTTGCTTGGGTGCAGCATTTCTTGTATCACCTGGCTCCGACCGGGGCGGCGGGGTTTGTGTTGTCCAATGGGTCGCTGTCGTCGAATACGAGTGGGGAGGGGGAGATTCGCAAGGCGTTGGTGCAGCAGGATTTGGTGGACTGCATTGTGATGCTGCCGACGCAGCTATTTTACAACACGGGGATTCCGGCTTGTTTATGGTTTCTCAGCAGGTATAAGAACGGAAATAAGAATCGGAATCGCAAGGGGGAGGTGTTGTTTATTGATGCGTCGGATTTGGGCTATATGGTCAATCGGCGCAATCGGGCGTTTGCGGAAGCGGATATTCAGAAAATTGCGGGGACGTATCGTGAGTGGAAGCGGTTGCCTACCCAGAGTCCCTCATCCCCAGCCCCTCTCCGAGAGGGCGAGGGGAGCCGGAATTCTGAAGCTTCTCTCCCAGCGGGAGAGAGGTTTGGAGAGAGGGGCTACCAGGACATCAAGGGGTTCTGTAAGTCGGCAACGCTAGCGGACATCGAGAAGCACAATTTTGTGTTGACGCCGGGGCGGTATGTGGGGATTCCGGATGAGGTGGAGGATGGGGTGCCGTTTGAGGAGAAGATGGGGGCTTTGACGGCGGAGCTGGCGGCGCAAATGGAAGAAGCGGCGGCGCTGGACAAGGAGATTAAGATCCAGTTAGCGAAGGTGGGCTTTGAACTGGAGGAGATGACCTGATGGATAAGCAGCAGGTTCTAGATTTACTCAGTGCGCATAAACATCGCCTTGAGGAGTTCGCCGTCGAGACATTGTTTTTGTTTAGTTCAGTGGCACGGGATGAGGCGACGTCAGACAGTGATGTGGATTTTTTGGTGGAATTCAACCGTCCGGTGGGATTATTGAACCTACTGGGGTTTGAAGGCTTATTTAGAAGAATTGATAGGCTGTGCAGCGGATGAGGGTACGCCCAAGTTCATTGTGTCCTCACCTGCGGGAAAAGGTGCTGAAGGAGGCGATTCGTGTCGTTTAGGGAGTTTGAACTGCGGGTGCAGGATATGCTGACCGAGAGTGCCGTGGTAGAGGAAACCGTTGCAGGCTTAGACGTCGAGGCGTTTGCTCAGAATCGGCAAGCGTTGCGGGCAGTGCTTTACAGCTTGGCGGTGATGGGGGAGGCGGTGGCAAGTGCGATTGATTGACGATGTCGGTTAAGGAGATGGCAAGTGAGTGAAACACAGCAAGTAGGCAGAAAATTTATGATGACGTTTCAAGAAGTTATTGAGTCAATTGAGAGTCTGTCCGAGGAAGACCAAGACGCACTGTTTGAGTTAATCCGGAAGCGTCGGATTGAAGCACGGCGGTCTGGGATTGCGGCGAATGCTCAAGTCGTGTTGCAGGCTGTGGATGAGGGAACAGCTCAGCGGGGCAGCTTTGAAGACATGAAGGCTTATTTGTTGTCGGATGAGGATGAATGATTTTAACGACGGACAGTAAGTTTAAGCGAGGCTTTAAATGACTGGTTAAGAAGAATCCTCAGTTACAAGACAAGATTCTGGCGACGTTGGAAATGTTGAACAACGATCCGTTTACGCCGTCGCTGAAGTCTCACAAGTTGACGGGGAAGCTGGAGGGACTATGGGCTTGCTCGGTGGCTTATGACTGCCGCATTGTTTTTGCTTTTAAGCAAGAGCTGGAAACTGGAGAGGACTTGATTGTGTTGGTTGATATTGGTAGTCATGATGAAGTGTATTAATGCTGTTTTGGTGATGCAGATTTGGTGATGCAGATGTCGGAAGCGGTGGCATTGGATGTGGAGATTAAAATACAGTTGGCGATCGCGGGGTTTGATTTGGAGGAGGTGAACTCATGACGCTCTTAGAAACCCTACAAGAAAACCGATCGCGCATTCTTGAGATTGTCGCCAAACATGGTGCGTTTAATGTGCGGGTGTTTGGCTCGGTGGTGCGGGGAGAGGATACGCCAGATAGCGACATTGACTTTTTGATTGATTACGACTTGGACAAAGTGACCCCCTGGTTTCCGGTCGGATTAATCCACGATTTACAGGATTTTTTAGAGCGCGATGTGGATGTGGTGTCTACGAAGTCTCTGCATTACTACATCAAAGATCGGGTGCTGGCTGAGGCAAAACCGATATGAAAGATAGTCGCTTATACCTTATTCATGTTTGGGACTGCATCACTCGAATTCGGGACTATACCCAGGTTAGAAATAGCGGTGCAGGTCTTAATTGAGGCGAAGGGAGCATGATGGCGGAGTTGGCGGTGCAGAGGTCGGATGCGGCGGCGTTGGATGCGGAGATTAAGACTCAGTTGGCGAAGGTGGAGTTTGATTTGGAGGTTAAATCATGAGAAGTCAAGACATTACGATAGAACCCGCTGATCACAAAGCTGTCTTGGTTTTTCGTGCTCGACTAGAGGCGATTATGCCTATTTTGGATTTGCGGGTGTTTGGTTCCCGAGCACGGGGAGATGCGAGGGAAGATTCCGACTTGGATGTGTTTATTCAGGTGAAAACGCTGGATCGTGCCCTGCGAGAAAAAATTTATGATTTAGCCTGGGAAGTTGGCTTTGAATATGATCGCATCATTTCTACCTTTGTCGTTACGGAAGCGCAGATCCGAGAGGGAGCGATAGGAGCCAGTCCCCTATTGGCAAGGGTTTTAGAGGAAGGAATTGTCGTATGACCGATCGCCAGTTGCAGCTATTGGTTCAATTTCGCTTAACTGAAGCAGAAGAGACCTTGAGAGAAGCGGAGATCCTGCTGGCTCAATCGGCATTTCGGGGCAGTGTCAACCGTTCGTATTATGCGATGTTCTATGCGGTTTCAGGCTTGTTAGCAACTCGCGGTTTGGGCACATCTAAACACATTGGGGTGATGGGTTTGGTTGACCGTGAGTTTGTGAAGACGGGTGTTTTTTCTAAGGAGTTGTCTCGCAGTTTTCATCGGGCGTTTGATGAGCGACAGGCGAGTGACTATGGTGAGATGCTGATGCCTGACCAAGAACTCGCGGCAGGTCTTTTAGGGCAGGCGAAGATGTTTATTCATGAGATTAAGGCTCAGTTGGCGAAGGTGGGGTTTGAGCTATGAGTGAGTGGGAAGAAAAGACTCTTGGTGATCTCATTACATTGAAGCGTGGATACGACCTCCCTGAGCGGTTGAGAGAAGAAGGGACAGTTCCTATCTATTCGTCTTCTGGCCTATCTGGTTTTCACAGCACAAGTAAAGTTGAGCCTCTAGGTGTCGTAACTGGTCGATATGGAAGCATCGGAAGCGTTTTTTTATGTACTGAACCATACTGGCCTTTGAATACAACGCTTTATGTACAAGACTTCAAAGGAAGTGATGCGGTTTTTATTTACTACTTTCTGCAAAAGTTTAACTGGCATCAGTTTAATGACAAAAGCGCAGTTCCAGGAGTAAATCGCAATGATTTGCATGCTGAGCCTATTGTTGTTCCTCCAATTGCTGAACAGAAGCAGATCGCAGCAGTTTTAACATGCCTCGATCGCAAAATTGAAAACCTCCGCAAACAGAACGAGACGCTAGAGGCGATCGCGCAAACCCTCTTCAAACATTGGTTCATCGACTTCGAGTTCCCCAACGCCGACGGCAAGCCCTACAAGTCATCCGGCGGCGCAATGGAACCGTCAGAGCTAGGCAAAATCCCCGAAGGCTGGCGCGTTGGGAAGTTGGAGGATTTTTGTACTATCTTTAGAGGTTCATCTCCACGACCAATCACCAGCCCCATTTTTTTCAAGGATGGCTCCATTCCCTGGATTAAAATCGCCGACGCAACTAAGTCAAACTCAATATACTTAAGTGAAACAAAGGAATTTTGCACGGAAGCAGCGTTACCTCATACAAGGCTCTTGAAAAAAGGAAGCTTAATCCTGTCAAATAGTGCCACTGTCGGAATTCCAATGATTTTGAATCTTGATGGGTGTATCCATGACGGTTGGCTATCTTTCAGAGATTACAAAGGCATTACTAGAAATTTTCTATTTTTTGTTCTTACCAATAAATTGCAGTTCCTTACTAAGTATGCAGACGGAACTGTTCAGAAAAACTTGAATACAGGAATCCTGAAAAATATGGATTTCGTCGTAGCTGATCACAGTCTTATTCAGGAGTTCACAGCCATTGTTAAAGCTTTGTTTGACAAAATCTTGATCAACGAGCAACAAATCCAAACCCTGACCAAAACCCGCGATGCACTCCTCCCCAAACTCATGAGCGGCCAACTCCGCATCACAGAATAACTTTTACAATTGAAATCAAACTTCAACCATTCCACCATCATGACCATCACCCTCGATCACCTCTCACCCCAACTCGCCCACCACCTACAACAACGCGCCACCCAAAACGGACGCACGATCGAAGCCGAAATCACCGAAATCCTGGCCACCGTCCTTCTTCCACACACCCCCGAAAAAGACGCGATCGGCCTTGCAACAGCCATCAGAAATCGCTTTGCTGAAGTCGGCGGTGTCGATCTCCCGGAAATCCCCAGAGAACCCATTAGAAATCCGCCAACCTTCTAAACGGTGATGCTCATTTTAGATACCAATATCATCTCAGAATTAATGCGCCCGACAGTGTCCACCGCAGTCGAAACTTGGTGCGAATCACAACCGCGAGCAACCCTCTATATCACCACGATCACCCAAGCCGAAATCCTGTACGGCATCGCAATCTTGCCCGCTGGAGCCAGAAAGAAACGCTTGCAAGAACTGGTGGAAGAACTATTTCAAGAAGACTTTGCTGGAAGAATTCTGCCCTTTGACTCAGAGTCAGCCCAAAATTATGCGGCCCTCAACGCATCTCGCCGCAGCCAAGGCAACCCCATCGCCCAATTCGATGCCCAAATCGCCGCTATCTGTTGGACTAATGAGGCGGCGATCGTCACCCGCAACGTCAACGACTTCGCCAATTGCAATCTAGAAATCATTAACCCTTGGGACTTGTGAACTCCACCATCCGGTTCAGAGAAACGTAAGCCCAGGAAATTACCGCAAACCGCCCCGAAACCGCACCTGTTTCTCTGAAACATTAAATACAATGTTACTGCTCAGGCTTAAGAAAATCCCTATTTTTATCGGCAGTCATCCACATGGTGTCAGTCTGGAGTAGCTCAATATATTGTTGAATCCCTTTGAGCAAGAAAGATTCACCTCCAAAGCTAAGTGAAGCTGACATCCGC
>JBCCWF010000399.1:0-6383 GCA_039194035.1 Cyanobacteria bacterium P01_E01_bin.6
AGACTGAATCGTCGCACCCATTATTCCACCCTCCAGAAGACATATTGCTTCTCTCTAGCCTAAATGGAGAGACAACCGAGGCTTTAACGTCTTAGTTCGAACCGCTTCATATTGGCTGCAAAAAATCCTCGAACCGACAGAAACTACTTCAATCCGATTGAGCAGTTTTGGCGACTGCTCAATCGGATTGAGTTCGAGTGTGAAGCGATGCATGTCGCTAGTGATTTTTTGAATGATGATGAAGGTTATGAAGCCGCGATACACTAGAAATAAGCGTCTGGGTATTGGAAAAGAACATGACTACGTCAGCTAAGATAGCTCTGCTAGAGGCGATCGCCGGACAAAATCGAGGCGTGCTGTCTACCCTAGACGAACAGCAGATCATCCTAGATGCCGTGGGTCGGTTAGAACCAGAAAACCCAACGCCAAACCCGCTGCAATCCGCTGAAAAGCTGAATGGCGATTGGCGCTTACTCTACACAACAAGTGATGAGTTGCTTCGCATCGATCGATTACCACTATATTCTCTTGGTCAAATTTATCAATGCGTTCGAGTCAGTGATGCTAGTATTTACAATATCGCAGAGGTCACTGGGACATTTCCTCTAAATGGTTTGGTGAGCGTGGCTGCTCGATACGAACCCGTATCGGATTGTCGGGTCAATGTTTCGTTTGAGCGGGCTATCTTTGGGCTACAATCCCTGCTTCGCTATCAATCTCCATCATCGTTTGTCAACCAAATTGAAGCGGGTGAGTCTTTTCGTGCCATTGATTTCAAAATTACCAATCGTGAACAACGTGGCTGGCTCGACATCACCTACTTAGATGATGACTGCCGTATTGGCAGAGGAAACCAAGGAAGCGTATTTGTCCTAACGAAAATGACGCCCGCTTCATAATGCGATGGTTGTTATGTCGCAGCTTCGAGCCTAGGATGTCTGCTGTTCGAGTCACGACTCTACAGGTCATGCTCATATATAAGGAGGCGGTACAAATATAAGGAAGCGGTACAAACGATGCGACTTTCTCAAGCCCACCTGACGCTGCTGGAAAGCTGTCCGCGCAAATTCCAATATGTTTATTTAGACCAGGTCGTTGCACCCGTATCTCCCGACGATCAACATCGTCGAGAATGGGGAACGCACTTTCATTTGATGATGCAGCAGCGAGAACTCGGGATCACCCCATTACCCAGGACTATTCTGAGTCAACAGCAGCAACCCCAGTCCGAAGGCGCGTTTTATGCTGCCGTTGATGCCTTGGTTGCACAGTTACCTGATGTATTTCGAGAAGAACAATCATCAAATCGATACAGCGAACATCGCAAAACGCTCGACATCCACTCCCATGACAACCGACATTTTTTATTGACGGCTGTCTATGATTTAGTTTTTTTCGAAGAGCATCAAACGACAATTTTTGACTGGAAGACCTATCAAAAGCCGAAAACCCATCGGTGGCTTGCAGAGCACTGGCAAACTCGGCTCTATCCGTTCGTTCTAACAGAAACTTCTGACCTAGACCCTCATCAAGTCTCTATGGTGTATTGGTTTGTGCAATCACGCGAGGGAGAAGCGATCGCCCCCGAATCCATGACATTTACATATGATCATGCTCAGCATGATGCGATTCGCCAGACCCTGTGCCGCCTACTTGAAGACCTGTCGAATCACCTCATTGCTTACGAACAAGGCATCTCGATGCCCAAAGTTTCTGAAGAAAAAGGACGGTGTGGCCTGTGTCCCTTTGCGATTCGATGTGGGCGATCGCCTCTCAAAACAGAACAGCCACTCCTAGATGTTTCTGCCCTTTTGAATATCGACCAAATTGCTGAAATTCCCCTACAAAATCATCATTTAATCTGATCGTTCGCTTCATATGATTCTGGGCATATTAGGGGTATCTACAGTTCATCCATCTTCACACCTCATTACCGTCACCACTGATGATGCATTCCAATAACCCGGTCATACCTTTTGTTGATCTGGAAGCCCAACATCGCCCGATTGAGAGTAACCTCAAGCAATCAGTTTGGGCCACAATCCACAAAGGAGATTTTATTCTAGGGGAAGCGGTATGGGAGTTTGAACAATCGTTTGCCAGCGCCTGTAATACCCCATATGGAGTGGGCGTTGGAAATGGTACCGATGCCATAGCCCTTGGACTCCAGGCAGCTGGAGTGGGAAGAGAGGATGAAGTCATCCTGCCTGCGAATACATTTATTGCCACATTATTAGGGGTCTTGCGAACCGGAGCAACGCCCATTCTAGTCGACTGTGACCCAACAACTGCTTTGATCGATTTAGTCGCAGCTGAAAAAGCCATCACAGGAAGAACTCGCGCGATCATCCCAGTCCATCTCTATGGTCAAATGGTATCGCCTCCTAGACTACTTGATTTAGCCAGCCGCTACGACCTGATCATTTTTGAAGATGCGGCCCAGGCCCATCTGGCAGAGCGAGACGGATTTCGCGCAGGGTCAATTGGCATGGCAGCCGCGTTTAGTTTCTACCCCAGCAAAAACTTGGGGGGGTTTGGAGATGGCGGCATGTTAGTGAGCCAAGATGAGATTCTTGCCCAAACGGCTCGCGCCCTCAGAAACTATGGATCATCCCGCAAGTATTACCACACTCGAATTGGAACCAATAGCCGTCTTGATACGCTCCAAGCAGCTATTCTTCAGGCAAAACTTCCCTATTTAGAATCTTGGAATGATGCTCGATATCACCTTGCCCAAGTCTATGATGAGCGGCTCCAGTCTCTTGCTGAATACGGCATTACTCCGCTGACAAATCACTGTGGCAATGGACATGTTTATCACCTCTACGTTGTTCGTGTTCAGAAACCATGCCAGTTAACCCGCGACCAGCTTCAAGATGAACTCAAAAAGCACAATATTCAAACCGGAATTCATTACCCAATTCCATGCCATTTACAACCTGCCTTTGAGCATCTTGGCTACCAGCCCGGAGATTTGCCACACTGTGAACAGTTGTCTAACCAAATTTTGTCTCTTCCGATGTATCCCGGTCTGACAGAAGAGCAAGTCGATCGAGTCGTGGATACGATGAGTCAGCTCATTAAGTTTCCGCTATCTGCCCTTGTCGTGAACTAAGTTTGGGTTTGCACTATGGAAACATCTCGCTTCTCGTCTCTATTTCCCGTGATGGTGAAGCAGCATGCTGCTGAGTGGGCGATCGCCACACTATTTGCCTTGCTCTATGGCCCTCTCGTCATCCACTGGTATGACGGCTGGCTAAACAAGTCCATCAGCATCGAACACGAATATTTCAGTCATGGGCTGATTGGACTCCCCTTTGCAGCCTATCTCGCATGGACACATCGCCATCGATGGCAAACATTACCTAGTACAGGGCATTTTTCAGGAGCCGTTCTAATCGTTGTCGGGGTCATGCTGTATCTCAGCCCAATGATAGATTTTATCAATTTGTCATTGCCGGTTTTACTTACAGGACTCTGTCTATGGATGAAAGGGAGATTTGGGCTAAAGCTAATGGCATTTCCATTGATCCTTGTCTTGCTCGCCAGCCCCAACGAAATTCCCTATCTCATCGCACCCTATACGCTTCCGCTCCAGAAATTTATCGCAAGCACGGCTGGCTTTATTTTGTGGCAACTAGGCATGGATGTCACGGTTGATCAAATATACATCTATGTGAACGATCGCATTGTCGAAGTCGCACCCTACTGTGCAGGATTAAAAATGCTGTTTACCAGCCTATACGCAGGCATGATGCTGGCCTATTGGACAGAACTCTGGAGAAATCGAGGGAAAGTAATCACCTTTTTTGTGGGTATTATCGCATTGAGTATTGTGGCCAATATTTTGCGAAATACCTTCCTGACATTCTTTCATGGCACAGGACAAGACGCCGCGTTCAACTGGCTCCATGAAGGCTGGGGTGGTGATGTGTATTCGGCTCTGATGCTAGGGTCTCTTGTCATTTTGGTTCGCCAACTCGACCGTCAGATTGCATCCTCCCGAGGTGATGCGTCATGAAAGACCTATTCAATTCATCACACCGATCATGGCTATATCGGGTTCTGATGGCCATTTTTGTACTGGCGATCGCCGCTGCGGTGGCGTTGCCAAATTACATAACAGGAAATTGGAAGTGGGCGACTCCCCCAAAAGTTCCCCACCAAAGCCAACTTCGGGAGGTCAAGGACACCGGCTTATCCCTTTCCCCCTGGCAAACAATTGAACACTATGCTGGCAAAATCAGTGGCTACGCGTGGAGTATCCAAACCGTAGCACCCAATGAAACGATCGCCCCGATGGATGAGGCCATCAGCATTCAAGCTCAAAACCCTGCGGTTGTTCTGTTACGACCTCAAACATGGTATCGAGATATGCCTCAAGTGGAATGGATGGACATCAACGGGGTTCAGAAATGGAAAACGGATCAGAAAACAACCCTAACGTTTACCGTATCCCCAGATGCAAACTCTGGAGACAATAGCAGGACACCAGAGCCAACAGGCGATCGCCCTATCCAGGTCAATACTCGATTCTTTCGAGGATGGAATCGACAACAAACCTATGCGGTCATGCAATGGTATGCCTGGCCCACAGGAGGTAGCTCGTCGGCAAGTCGCTGGTTTTGGGTTGACCAGCTGACTCAACTGCGCGATCACCACCGCATGCCTTGGGTTGCCGTCAGTGTCTTGGTTCCCATCAAACCCCTCGGCGACATTCAATCAGCCCGATCAACGGCAGAAGCACTTGCTCAACAGGTACAGGCAACTCTCATTCATGATGTTTTTTCAGGAGATGCGTGATGTTTCCCCGCATCACTCTAGCCACATTAACGTTATCCACACGAGTATTCCTATGAGTCGAGTCCCCCAATGCCCCCACAACCGATCTGTTGCAGTCACCCCCTCAGATAGCAAGTCAGGGTACGTTTTACGAATTCGAGCCGTTTCTCTTGCTAGCTTTCATGCGATCGCTACAGCCGTGATGGGCAGTGCCATGCTCACCGCACTACTCAATGCTGTTCCTGAACCCGTACATGCAGCCACACGTGTTAACTCTGACGACTCATTCCTCACCCCGTTACTGTCGGAACAAAACCACGAATGGCTGACCGACGTCTCTCAGAACATGACGCCTCACAACCATCCTCCTCACAATACGCTGACTCAAGTACCTCTTGAATCGACGCCAATTGAGCAGGATTCATTTGCGCAAGAGCTACCCATCCAAGAGCCATTCGCTCAAGACCCTCTCACGTCTGAAAGGCAAGGACAGTTAGAAGACGCACAACAGCGGTTGCTTGACCAAAACTCATCTCAAGATAACGGAGCATCCCAACAACTAGATCCAGAATTCAATCTTTATCGCCTTGGGCCTGGGGATTCCATCTTTGCGAATGTGCAGCGCTTTCCTGAAGTGAACTTTCAAGGAACGCTCGATCTCCAGGGAAATGTCATTGTGCCCCTTGTCGGTATCATGTCACTCCAAGGGCTGACCATTGAACAAGCAAGAGCTGACATTCAAACTCAGCTGGCTCGATTTTACGTTGATCCTATCGTTGATTTGACCTTGGTTGTTCAGCGCCCTGTACAAGTGACGGTACTCGGTGAAGTCGTCCGGCCTGGGCTTTATCCCTTATCGGCGCCACAGTTATCTCTCGCTCTCCTCTCAGCTGGGGGAAGTACGCGGCTGGCGAATCTCCAATCGATTCAAGTTCGCCGTACCCTGCGCGATTCAACAGGAGCCGTCGTTGATTACATCGAACAAGATGTTGACCTCTTCACAGCCTTAGCTGAAGGACAACAGTTACCCGATATTCGACTATCTGACGGAGATGTTGTGATTATCCCAACGCTGACTAGCGAAGCAGCAGCACAGTATGATCGAGCATTAATTGCACGCTCAAATTTGGCTCAACCGTCAATCTCAGTTCGAATTATGAGTCGCCCTCAGAGTATTGGCAATATCGTATTGCCAAACGGCAGCGATTTTTTGGATGCGATCACAGCCATCAGCCCTGACCAGACGGTATCAAATTTGAGAGAAGTGGCGCTCATTCGATACGTTCCTGAAACGGGTGGTGTCGAACGTTTTGAATTTAATATCCGGGATGCCTTTCGAGGAGATGCCTCTCAAAATCCGCTCTTGGAAGATAACGACATTATTGTGGTTGGTCGAAACCTAATTGGGCGCATCACCAATGCACTCACCACCTTTACACAGCCTTTCAGAGACATCCTGGGCTTCTTTCTCTTTTTTGATACCATCACTGATAGTGCTGAAACTATCTTCCGGCCTTCCAATTCCGATTAGGAAATAAGTTGTAAGTAGCTAGCCATCATTAAACGTAACCTTCCAAATCCTGTGCCGCCCGCTGCGCGGG
>JBCCWF010000400.1:0-6382 GCA_039194035.1 Cyanobacteria bacterium P01_E01_bin.6
GGGTTTAGATGCGTAATAAATGGGTACATTTTCGCTGAGGAGGTGTGTATTGAGATGGGGTTTGTACCAATAAACTGTGCACCGAACCTTGGCAAGCTATGACGGCATCAAGGCCAGACCCCTGAGCAACGAGATATGCGACAAGACTTTACACAGATACTTAGCCGAAGTCTGAATAGATTCGGTACTCTCAAGGTAGCTTCTCTACGTGAGAGATTGATATATGAAACGTCTACTCTGCTCCAATGCTTGGATTACGGTGCCATGTTTGGCGATCGCCTCAGTTGCCGGTAGTGCTCTCTTCCTAACCGTGTGGAGTTCTAATAATTCCAATCCAGCTCCTCAGACGCAAGAGATAGTATCAGCATCCATTGCTTCGGAAAACTCGGTCGAGAATACTGACAGCAATCTGTTAGCAGCCACAACTGTCATACCAAATTCCACATTAACGCCATCCTCTTCAACGCCACTCATCAATGGCCAGCCGGGCATATTGAATGAGCGTGAAGCCTTACACGTCGCACAACGTTTTAACTGTGATGACCCACAATATCAACAGGAAATGAATTACTGTGCAGGTCTTGATTACGAGCGTGCCGACGATGAGCTCAATCGCACTTATACTGATTTGTTATCAGTTATTCCTGAGTCCCGACGCGAAAAATTAATCGCCGCAGAACTCGCATGGATCACCTATCGAGACAACACCTGCGAATTTGAGCGGAGCCAGTTTGATGGCGGTTCAATTGAACCATTGATTTACTATTCATGCATGGCTCGACTGACGCAAGACCAAACGCTGCAACTTGAAACATATCTCGAAGAGTACCAATAAGGCGTTGCTAAGGGCATCGGCACTCTATTGCCCAATAAACGGCTTGGCATAACCAGCCTGTTGATCAGTACCTGGACGTCATTAAACGTATTCTTCTAAATCCTGTGCCGCCCGCTGCGCAGGCGGCACAGGATTTAGAAGAATACGTTTAATGATGGCTATCTATCTATTTAGAAAGAAAAGATTACTGTCTTCGGAGTGTCAGGATTAACACGTAACAGTAGTTTCATATACTTGTCTAGATTTTTATGTAAGTCCTGGTTGATTAATAGTTTCTTAAAGCTTGGGACGGGACAATAGGAACTCTCTACACAACCTGCTATTGATTAAGAAAGACCCTGCATCGGACGTGTGCTCTACCCATCATGCATATCCAGGGTTGTTCATTTTAATCAGGTGAGTTGAATCAGTAATTTAACAGAGGGAAGGTATAACCGCTGATGCGATTGCCTTATAGATTCTAAATCCTCTGTATATCCCTGGGTGTATTCAACCAGCAGAATCAAAAACTTTGCGTGTGATTTACTCAATTACCCCGAAGGGTCTTCAGCCCAAAAGGTACATCCTTAGAAGTAGTAGAAAAAGCTGCAACTTTTTTCGGCTTTTTGCTTTGGTCATTTTGGTCTGTTCATGTTTGAGTACCTTGAGCTCACAGCATGAATTCAGACCCTCGTTGCACTTGTGAAACGCGACCAGATTAGACAGTCTACATGCTGCTTTTCAATTAACGACAACATCTGAAATCGCTGAGCGCTTGATATTTTGTAGTTCTTTTCTAGTCACCGAATTCAAGGATTTGCCTCCATCGTGCATATCAGCACGCATTGTTGGAAGTTCAACGATGACGAGTGATTTAGCATTTCAACTGATTTAAGCACACTCAATACACAATCCGAATTTTGAGAAGATGAGCAAACTATTGTTTATGGCAATGCGCCTCATACATCAGGGAACGTACACCAAATCTTTATCTGAGATGTCTGTGCACCAACGACGTAACCAAGGACTGACGTTGATGGAATGCATTGTGGCAATCTCTGTGATTGCATTAACAAGTGCAATGATTGGTCCTCCCTTAGTCCTGGCTGCCGCGACCCGCCTACAAAATCGTCGTGTTGAGCAAGCAACCCAAATTGCCCAAGGGGAAATCGATCGAATCCGTACGTTGGTTACATTAGGTGACCATAGCCGAGACAGTATTCCAGATAATTCGGCGCAGGCAAACTTAGGTGCTGAAGGTGCCCCTGCAGCTAGCTTCAATCTTCTGGAATCAGTTAATGCCAACTGTGCCAATCCTTATGACGAGCGTCAAGTTCCTCTCAACCAAGCACTTCCAGTCGATATTGATGGGGACTGTGACAGTGATTTTCTGGTGCAAGTATTTCGAGATGCGGGACTATTCTCTGCACAAGAAGATGCTCGTGGAAATGCAGGGCGTCCGACTACATTCAACATGATGGTTCGCGTGTATGCAGCAAATGCAGCATTCAATTACGGAACTCTAGACACTGAACCTGCATCTCTTCGATTTACCTCAGGGGAAGGCAATCAGCGGCGACAGCCACTTGCAGTGCTGACATCCGAAATGAGCTGGAGCGATAACGATGGCTCATTGTTTTGTTACCACAACAACGATTGTGATGATTAAACAGCACAATCACTTTGCTCTCATCGTTCTCTCTCAGCATTTGCTCGCCACCATAATCGATACTTTCGCCATATCTCACAGGGTTAAAACCGTATGAAAAAGATGTTGAACAAGCTCTCTTTTCTTCAGGCTGCGCTAAGGGCATCACGCTTGTCCTCTTCTCACAACAAGCGCACCCAAGGATTTACGCTCATTGAACTTTTAGTTGTTGTCCTTATTTCTGGCGGAATTATTTCAGGACTCTTATATTTAGTAGTTGAATTGCTCACAGCTGATCAAAGCGAAGCATCTCGAACTCAGACCCAGCAAGAAATGCAACTTGCGCTGGATTACATGAGTTCAGAATTGCGGGAAGCTGTATATATCTATGATCAGGACTGCATGTCTGCGGCTCCTAACGGAGCGGTCACCGATGCAGACTTTTGTCCGGGTCTTTACAACCATATTCCTGCTAATGTGACACCTGCCAACGATAATCACCCCATCATTGCTTTCTGGAAGCAGCAAATCCTGCCATCGGCTGTGCGTGACGCCTGTGATGCAGGAACCGCTATCGCTGAAACGTCCTGTATTTCGGGGCACTCTTATGCGTTGGTCGTTTATACCCTCGATACGGATGATAACGATGGTACATGGGACGGGTTAGCCCGAATTCGACGATATTCTCTGACCCAGTTTGGCAATGATCCAACTCAACAGAATCCGGGATACGTAGACCCAGGAGCATTTCAACAACAGTTCCGGAGCTGGCCTTTTTTCCGAAGTTCAGTTGATGCAATCCCTGCTAATCAACAAGCAGCTCTGCCGACTAATGTTCAGGGTGATGTCTTGGTTGACTTTGTGGATGATCGAATTCGAGATGGGGCTGGTTCTGTGGTTTGTCCTGGCGATCCTGACAATAACGTAGCAACGACGACAGCCACTCAGCCCTACTATCTTTCAAGTGATCCTGCTATCGTCACAGGCGTTGCTAACAGCTTTTATGCGTGTGTTGGGAACCGAAATCAGACTGGCGAAAATCGAGATGTGGTGTTGTTTTTGCGAGGTAATGCCCATGGCCGTCCGGCTATTGGACAAAATGCTGATGCGAGTGCTTTTTTACCAACGCTAGAAACCCAGGTGCTTAGTCGCCCTGTCCTTCAAAAACTGCCTAACTAATCTGAGTTCATCTAATGCCGTCACTCTTGAACACCTTGCTGAAATGCTTTCAAAACAAGAAGTGATGGTGGGAAATTCCATTGAAGATAGTGGTTTCTGAAATGTTGACCGTTACTGTTCCAATTCTGTTGTCACCATGGCATCTACGCCAAATCTTGAACCCATGAAAAATCAGGCCTTCCAGAAATCTTCAGATGATGGCTTCTCGCTGCTAGAAGTATTGGCTGTTGTGGTTATTATTGGTGTTCTAGCGGCGATCGCCGCTCCCGGCTGGGTTAGTTTTGCTAATCGTCAGCGAGCAAGAGATGCGAAAGATCAATTGCAGCAGGCAATTCGCACGACTCAAGTTGATGCTAAACGTCTCCGCCGCCGCCGCTCTATCCAGTTTTATGATGTCGCCAACTCGACAGCCAATGGGGTTCCCCAAATCGAATTAAACGAAAGTGGGATTCGAGAAACCATTGGTCGGGGAGAATTACCAGGGGGATTACTAGAACTAACTGCATTGGATGCAGATGGAGATGCAGTGCCTGAATTGGTTTTCCGTGCTGATGGTAGCTTGTCTGTGGAAGCAAATGATTATGATGTGGCTCCACCAACATTACCAGTGACGATTAGTTTCTCTGTTCCTAACGGGGGCAATCTCCAACGCTGTATCAGGATTGAGACGCTGCTTGCATCCATTGATTCAGCCAAGGATAATGATTGCAACTAAGTCTAGTTCATGTCACGACTTGGCAAAGGGTATAGAGGAACTAGGGTTTGGGGCACGTAACGCGCCCCAAGCCCTTATTTCTTTGTTGCAATTGTAAGAAGTTTGCCAAATCTAGTTCATGTATCGCTGTAGACACATGAGTTTGGATACGAATCAGTTGGACGTAATTAAAACCAAAACCCCAAATCCTGTGCCGCCCGCTGTGTGTGCGGTACAGGATTTGGAAGGTTACGTTTAATGATGGCTAGCGACTTAGTGTTGTAGGTGCTCCGCACCCACAACACTGTCTTAATCAATATGGCATAGCTATATGCGGGCATCATAGCTATGCCAAGAGGCCTTTTGATGTGCTGGATGGATTCTATGTTCGTGTTTCGAGGGGGCATCGAATTCCACCCAATTGATTGTGGAGCTTGAGCGATCGCCACAATTCTCGTCCGGTTAAAGTTCCATTTGAACTCTGCCGAGAGCTTCTCTTTTCGCTATAGCCCAAGTTTCGCAGAAAGGTGATCAATGGTGATGTCGCACCCCCTGATCTAACCGCGTGTTGCGTAACATGCCCCCAAACCCTGCTGGGGAAAGACTCACTTCCCCCAGCCCCCTCCGATAGGGATATCGAGATATCGCGCAGACTCTGACGTTGCCTGAGTTTTCTGGGTTAAGTGCACACCAGTGAGCATACCGTGCTTTTACAGCAAATCTGGAGAAAGCCAGGGGTTTACAGATTCAGATTCTCGTTTATGCTTTGAAGGTTTCGGTGATGCGACGCATGGCTTCTTCTACATTATCTCGGCTGTTGAATGCTGAGATGCGGAAATAGCCTTCTCCTGCTGCCCCAAAGCCAGACCCAGGGGTGCCGACAACGTTGCAAACCTGCAAGAGTTTGTCAAAGAAGTCCCAGCTCGACAGTCCGTTGGGCGTTTTCACCCAGACATAGGGCGCATTGACGCCGCCATATACGGCAATGCCAGCAGACTGAAGCTGCTCCCGAACAATGCGGGCATTTTCCATGTAAAAGGCAATCAGTTCCTTAATTTGCTGTTGTCCGGCTGCTGAGTAGACCGCCTCAGCCCCTCGCTGCACGGGATACGAGACGCCATTGAACTTGGTAGACTGGCGGCGATTCCAAAGTTTGTGGAGTTCCACATCGCTTCCGTCCGATGCCTTTGCAGTCAATGTCTTTGGAACAACGGTAAAGGCACAGCGCGTGCCTGTAAATCCAGCGTTTTTTGAGAAAGAACGAAATTCGATGGCGCAATCTCGCGCTCCTTCGATTTCGTAGATAGAGTGGGGCAGACTATCGTCAGTGATGAATGCCTCATACGCTGCATCAAATAGGAGGATAGAGCCATTGGCTTTGGCGTACTCAACCCAACGCGTCAAGTCTGCTTTGGATGCGGTGGCACCCGTGGGATTGTTGGGAAAACATAGATAAATGAGGTCGACCTTGCCAGACGGGAGATCAGGGCTGAAATTGTTGTCTGCTGAGATGGGCAGATAGGTCAGTCCTTGATATTCACCCTTTTCGTCAGCGGCTCCTGTGTTTCCAGCCATGACGTTGGTGTCCACGTAGACGGGATACACCGGATCGGTCACAGCAATCGTGTTGTCGTGGCCAAAAACCTCGAGGATGTTGCCCGAATCACACTTCGCACCATCTGATACAAAGATTTCGGAGGCGTCAATCTCACAGCCTCTGGATTGAAAGTCGTGGGCAGCAATTTTCTCTCGCAGCCACCCATAGCCTTGTTCCGGGCCATAGCCTTTAAATGTGGTGCGATCGCCCATTTCCTCGACGGCGGTAATCATCGCCGTTCGGCAGGCTTCCGGCAACGGTTCGGTCACATCCCCAATACCGAGTTTGATGATGGGAGCATCAGGATTTGCCTCTGCAAAGGCACGAACCCGTCGTGCAATTTCAGGAAAAAGATACCCTGCTTTTAGCTTGAGATAGTTGTCGTTAATCGTTGCCATACTGCTTGTTACATACGCTGTTCAATTAAGTAGCTATCCATAATTAAACGGA
>JBCCWF010000401.1:0-6377 GCA_039194035.1 Cyanobacteria bacterium P01_E01_bin.6
ATTAAGCCCAATATGAGATCGAATTAACAATCTGGTAAGTAGCTAGCCATAATTAAATGTAGCCTTCCAGATTATGTGCCGCCCGCTGCGCGGGCGGCACAAAATCTGGATTCTTGGTTTTATTACGTCCCAGTACTTAAGGGATTTTTTGCGGAAAAAGATTTTCCTTGCATTAGGGCTTCGAATAAAAGCCCCTTAAATGATCATCAGAATAGTCGTTGATGCTGGGCAACGAAATGAGTCACGACTTGGGAGTTTATCCCTTTCAATAATCGTATGAGTCATTTGTTAAAACGATTTTGCAAGCTTCTCAGGTTCACTATGAAGAAATGAGCGATTGTTGACTAAGAATCTGACGGGTTGGCAAACTCAGCATTTTCCGCGTTTCTTGAATTAGCACTATCTGCATCAGTATTTTTCTTTTCCTGTCGCTGCATCATTTCTGAAATCGATGTCCGTTCGATCAACCCAATCACACGTCCTTCTTGTTCTACGGCAAGAGGAGATGTTTGATCTTTCTCAATCAAGGGAATCACATCCATCAGTGGAGTGGCTGCATTGACCAGCTGTATTGCTTCTCTGGGCTTTGTCAGTGCCTTAACCTGGACATTCCACCAATCACTTGTGGGAATCGTCTTCATTGAATCGGTTTCAATTTCCCCGATCAGCTGACCCTGCTCATCAATGACCAAATACTTCCGCCAGTTCACAGCGTTTCCGATGATGTAGGTATTCGCAAACTCTCGTAGTGAGAGAGTTTCAGTCACAATAGGGCTGTTTGGATACATGGCATCTTTTGCCGTCAAATCGCTGAGCTTCTCTTGAATAACCGCTGACTGCGCTGATCGTCCAGCATTTTGCAGAAGAAAGAGGCCAATCAAGAGCGTCCATGTGCTGCCAAAGAGCCGAATACCAAAAGACTCTGAAAAACCAAAGATGGCATTCGCACCGAGAAGAATCCCTGTCCATCCAAATACCTGCCCTACTCGGCTAGCCAAGGCAACTCCCCTATAGGGCTTACCGGTGATCTTCCAGACAATAGCCTTTAGGATATTGCCTCCATCCAAAGGAAGACCAGGAATGAGATTAAACGTGCCCAAAATAAGATTAATAGTGGCCACAATGCCGATAATGGCACGAAGGGGAACGGGTAAATCGGCAACGGTACCGATAACTGTAAAGACTCCAAATAGAGCAAAGCTGACCAGAGGACCGGCGATCGCAACCCAAAAAGCATCTCCTGGTGTTTTCGACTCATCTCCTAGGCTGGCCAATCCCCCGAAGATAAACAGCGTAATCGACTTCACCTCAATACCCTGACGCATCGCGACAAAACTATGACCTAGCTCATGCAAAAGCACGGATGAAAACATCAGCAGAGCCGTCACCATGCCAAGTATCCACGGAAGGGCTCCCCCTAGGTTAAAGAAACGATTCAGATCGTTGCCATAGGACAAGGTAACCAGAGCAAACACAATGAACCAGGATGGGTTGATGAAAAATGGAATACCAAATAGGGTACCGACGCGAATACCGTTCATGAAGGCCTCATAGCTGCTTTTTAAAAAGGTACATATGACGCATTATCACATCAACCTGCCTAAGGTGATGTTAGACGCCTTTTATGAGCAATGTACCCTTTATCAATGTAGCGGTCTTCGGGAACTCTGTGTCACGAAGTCAGTCGTAATTCCCGTCTCAATGGAGCAGAGGACACTGTAGAGATTTTGGGAACCAAGTCCATGAGCGAGCCTAGGATGCTGATTTTGCTAATGCCTGACCCGTCGCAGCCGTCGAATCTGGGCGATCGCAAACCCACAGCAAATGAGCACAATGGCATCTGTCGCCAAGATTTGTCGCGCGTAATATCCATAGGTTTCTGGATAAGCACAGGCAACCGATGGATCTGGCGATGCGCAAAGAAAAAAATTAACCACCAACCAGGGTAGAGTGCCAAACACCCACAACACCGAGACGACTAAAAAGGAAACAAAAACCACAATCATAGATGTCTACCTTTGCGAATGGACTATCCACACGTGCACAAAAATCTGGACATCCTCATAAAAGATTACACCGTCTTGGCATAGCGATCGCACACAGAGTTGCTGGAAGCCCTTTCACCCGATTGTTCTGTCTCGTCCATATAAACCCAAACCCGATTGGGAACTGTTGTTTTCCCGCAGGGAAAACAACAGTTCCCAACCTCAACGAGGTTCATCTCAGTCATACATAAACCTATCGGGTTACGAATAGGCTACATCTCGTGCGATTGCCATCAGAACAGGGCATTTTAAGGACAGTACAACGATGGATACAGCCTCGATGATTGTGTCTTTTGGTCGCGATCACTCCCCCAGCATTCTGATTCATCGCGCCGATGACTGCAGTCGAGTTTTATAGAACCTAGCCCCACTGCCCCATGCCCAAACGCCGAACAGTTCGAAAAAAATCAAAGCCGACCCCAAAAGATGCCGAATCTCAGCTGAGCCTGAAGGAGCGATTGGCAATCAAACGAAAGCGCGATCGCCAACGCAAAGCTTTAATTCAATTTACTGGGATTGCAGGATTTTTATCCCTCATCGTTGGTGCTGTCGCCGGACTTGCTGCGGGTCCAAAATTAGGGCTGGGGGCCGCAGTTGCCATTCTCTACATGTCGCTATCGTTTAAATATCCGCGCTATGCCCTCTGGGGATTTCTGATCTATGTCCCCTTTGGAGGCACCATTACCTATGCCATTGGCAATAGCCCACTCCTACAACTCGCGAAGGATGGTTTCTACATTCCGGCACTCTTCGGCATTTTTCAGTATTGTCGCAGCGAAAAACTACCGTTCATCATCAATAAGCCTGTCATGACGTCTTCCGTCATTTTGTTCGGCTATTGCGGCATCGTGCTTTTTTTCGTTAATGGCCTACAGCAATTAACGAGTGATGGTGAACTCCCCTTTTTCTTGGGAATTCTAGGGCTGAAAGTCTTGATGGGATATATTCCACTGACGATCTGTTCTTACTACCTCGTTAGCAATAAGCAGACGTTCTTCTTTTTAATGCGTCTTACCCTTGTCCTCATCTTTGTTTGTTGCATCTTGGCTTTCATGCAATATGTATTTCTCGTAACAGGCATTTGTGAAGGGACGCGGAACGCAGAAGGCAATGACTTATTTAAGGCGACATTAGAATCTCGCTGTCTCGTAGGAGGAGCATTACTCTTTAGTCCTCAAGAAGGACAAATCCGCTTACCTGGAACCTTCGTTGCACCTTGGCAATGGGGATGGTTTTTAATTTCCTCGGCATTTCTTTGCTTCTCCAGTGCATTTAACGAACCCAATATTCGATGGCGCATTTTTGGCATGGTATCGATGGGCGCGGTATTTGTCATGGCCGTGTTGTCTGGACAACGCATTGCCCTCGCATTAGTGCCTGTCATTATTGTGGCTCTGCTGGTAGTCACCGGACAGGTGGCCAACTTAAAAAAATTCATCCCCGTCGCAGTCTTACTCTCGTTAGTGCTCACCGTTGCTGCATTGAAGAATCCAGAAATTGTGGAGGAACGCATCAGCAGTTTTCAAAGTCGGTGGGGGGCTTCGCCGCCTCAAGCATTCATCATGCATCAGTTCAAATGGGCACTCTATGACCACGGTGAACCGTTGGGTAATGGATTGGGCAGAGCCACCAACTCAGGACGAGCATTGGCAAAAACTGTATTGGTCGAGACCTACTATCCCAAACTGATTTATGAAATCGGACCAATGGGTGCCTTGAGCTTTTTGGGGTTGGTCACCGTTCTCACGGCACAAACCTTTAAGGCATACCGATCGGTGCGCGATCGCACACTACGAAGCTATGGAGCCTCTTTTTGGTTCTATGTTTTATTTATTAGTTACAACACCTACTACTATCCTCTCGATGTCGATCCGGTGGCGGTGTACTACTGGTTTTTCGCTGGCGTGTTGCTCAAGCTTCCAGCGCTCGACAAAGAGAAATCTCCGAATGAATTGGGAGAAGAAGAGGAATCGTCCTCTCGAAAACGAAAACGCTTCCAACGCAAAGCCTTGAGACGTTCTGAAACACTTGTTTAATGGGAAAGGAGAATTATCTGTGACATCTCCATTACTCTCTGTCATCATTCCGACCTATGGTCGTGAGACGGTTTTGTGCGAC
Source organism: Cyanobacteria bacterium P01_E01_bin.6 (assembly GCA_039194035.1). Taxonomy (GTDB): domain Bacteria; phylum Cyanobacteriota; class Cyanobacteriia; order CAKZMO01; family CAKZMO01; genus JBCCWF01. Next base: position 4,164 of record JBCCWF010000401.1, read on the forward strand.
ACCTTGGATGATGTCCTCAAACAAGACTATCCCTCTGTGGAGGTGTTGGTTGTCGATCAAACGAAAACCCACACACCAGAGACTCAACGCTACTTAGATGACTTGGTTGAACGTCAGGCCATCCGGCTGTTCTCTTTGCCTTGGGCAAGTTTACCGGGTGCTCGAAACTACGCCATCCGGCGATCGCACGGGGATCTTCTCCTGTTTCTGGATGATGATGTGCAATTGCCACCCGGTTTTCTGTCTGCTCACGTCCAGGCCTTTCAGGAACACCCCAACGCAGGGGCGATCGCCGGACGAGTGTTCGATCGCATGAAGTTGGCCGACGCCGATCCTGATTTAATCATCGATTTTTTACCGCCTGAAGCCATGGATCCAGGCATCGCCTGGTACCACATTGATCTCGTGCACACGACCCAACCTCAACAGGTATTGACCGCACGGGGATGCAATATGGCCTTTCGTCGCGTGCTGTTTGACCAGCATGGCCTTGCGTTTGATGAGCGCTTTCGGGGCAGCGCCGTTCGTGAAGAATCTGACTTTTGTCTGCGCATTCGCAACACGGGCTACCACATTTGGTACGCCCCCTCTGCCCATTTAGTTCACCTAGGAGAAGAGAGTGGTGGGTGTCACGACATCAGCACGCGCTCCATTGCCTACCAAATCACCTTCTATCACAATCATTTCCTCATGGGTCTGAAAAACCTCACTCTGGGACAAAACCTGCGCTTTTTCGCAAAATTGTTTGACTGCCATGTCCTCGGCCATCCCCCGTGTTACAAAAGTGGATCGCCCATCCGGGTCATCACGCGCTTTATGTTTTACATCATTGGATTTCTACAGGCCTGTGGCCGACATGGTCAAACTCGCTGGAATGATGGCCAACAGTATACCCATCAAGATGCCCTGGAGCGCTTGGAAACAATGCATCCAAGTTCAGGCCATGACAGTAAGGCCAATGGAAATTGTAATCAAGCCCCATGCTGAGAGTCAGAGTTACGAAAGCATAACCATCCAGAACAAGCCTGAAGCGCAAAGCAATTGATTCAGATGAGAGAACAAATGTGGAGAGAATAATGTCACAGGATGTGTTTTTCACAGCGGCCATTCGCACATACAACGCCGAAAACCATATTGCAACCATTCTCGATCGGCTAAAAACCCAAGAGCAGGTTCAGTCAATGCGATGGGAAATCTTGGTCGTCGATAACAATAGCACCGATAACACGCTTGATATCGTGTCTCACTATCAGGCCAATTGGCCAGCATCCATTCCCCTGCGATGTGTGAAAGAAACGAAACAAGGGGCATCCTATGCTCGTCGGCGTGCCATTCAAGAGGCGCACGGCCAGTGGATTGGGTTCCTTGACGATGACACCTGGCCTACCGCCACTTGGGTGGCAGCCATTGGCACATTTGCGCAAAACCATCCCCGTGCCGGAGCCTTCAATGGGAATATCCATGGTCGCTTTGAAGGCACTCCTCCTAAAGGATTCAAGAAAATCGCTCCTTTTTTTGCTGTGATTGAGCGGGGTACGCAAACAGCCTATTGCATTAACGAGCAAGCGAAGGCTCACAAGGTGGTGATGCCGCCAGGAGCTGGACTCGTCGTCCGCAGACAAGCCTGGCTGGAGAGTGTACCTGCGTCTTTAGTCTTGAAAGGCCCGATTGGGTCAACCCTAAGTGCAAAAGGAGAAGATATGGAGGCATTGATGTACTTATCGCGGCAGCACTGGGAAGTTTGGTTCAACCCAGAGCAGAACATTGAGCACTATATTCCTCAATCTCGGTTTGAGCTGAACTATTTGCTGCGATTTTTTAGAGGCATCGGGCTTGGGAAATACCGCACCAGGATTTTGGCCTATCAATCCTGGTATGGATTCCTGATGCTGCCTTTCTATTTTGCCAATGACCTGCGGAAATTTATCGTGTTCTGGCTACGGCATCGTCAAGAACTACGTCAAGATGTTGTGCTCGCAGGCCAAATGCAAATGCTGTTGTACACCCTTGTCAGTCCCTTTTATTTAGCCTCAAACATGTTGAAAGGAAGCTAATTGAAAGGAAGCTAAGTCGGCTTATAACTTAAGCCGGGAAGAATTTAGCGGGATTTTGGGGCGCTCTGCGCCCCAAAATCCCGCCTTAAAATACAAGCCGCTAATTCAGAGGAAAGTTAAGTAGCTTGGCGTTATTAAACTAAAAAAACAAAAACCTGGG
>JBCCWF010000402.1:0-6376 GCA_039194035.1 Cyanobacteria bacterium P01_E01_bin.6
CGTTGCTATATTTTTCGCAGGGACGCTACAGCGAGGCCGAACCCCTCTTCCGCGATGCGCTAGCGATGCGCCAACGGCTATTGGGCGAGGCGCATCCCCATGTCGCTGCCAGCATGAACAATCTCGCGGGTCTGTATTCTTCGCAGGAACGCTACAGTGAGGCCGAACTCCTCTTCCGCGATGCGCTGGCATTGCGCCAACGGCTGTTGGGCGAGGCGCATCCCGCTGTGGCCACCAGCATGAACAATCTCGCGTTGTTATATTTTTTGCAGGGACGCTACAGCGAGGCCGAACCCCTCTACCGCGACGCGCTGGCGATGCGCCAACGGCTATTGGGCGAGGCGCATCCCGCTGTCGCTAACAGCCTATTTAATCTAGGAGCACTACGATACCAGCAGGGGCAACTGAACGCTGCACAGGCATTGCTGCTAGAGGCATTGCCTATCTATCTCGCCACCCTCGGCCCCGATCATCCTGATACCCGCAATCTACAGAGCTGGATTGATGGGGTGCAGACTGCATTAGATGCTTCCTAGCCCTCCTCCTTTAATCATAGTCATTTGACGGCAGCGCAAGTTTATCTAACTCGCATTCAAGCTGTTCAAAGCGTTCGATGGCAGACTGAAACGTCTCCTCATAAGCCGTCACCACCAGCTGTGAACTCGCCATGACGTTCGTATCCTCCACCAAAAAGGTGATGTATTTCAAAAACGCCATCATCACATCTTTATAGGCCTTGGCTTTCATTTCTTCCCGCCGCGCCTGCCGACAGGCTGCTTCATAGTCTTCACTCGGCATGAAATCAAAGCACGTACAAAAATCTTGCTCCAGATCTTTCAATTGATTGGCCGGAAACTTGTCTGAGATCGTCTCAAACTTTTTTCTCACATCGACATCAACACACAGGGTACTCATCTCGAAGACTCCTAAGGATTGATATAACGTTAGCAACAGTCGTTAGCGATGCTTGATCTGAGATATGACCTAGTGTGTGGGTTCGTCTGCACGTTGGCTCGTCCACCCGACACTCAGAGTCGTTCATCAGATGGTCATGGCGGGATAAAAACAACTCACACCTCTTCTCCCTCGTTTCCACAGGAGGGCTAGAACTCAGGCACAACGTTCCATCATCTGTAGTTCCATCATCTGTATCAGAACGCCCCCATTTCTCGACAGAAAACAAAGCATTGGCATGACCCTGGCTCCTTCTGTGGCCTAGCCCCCTTCAACAGATGAGCATGAACAACTTGTGTTCTGTGTTCTGCGTCCTGTGTTCTGCGTCCTGTGTTCTGCGTCTAAGCATAGATAACAAATCTGAGGAACTTGTGAAGTATTGAGGCAAATCGTCACCTTCCGACACAATATTTTGAGAAATCTGCAACGAATAAAAGGAGAGTTTGGGGGCGAGTGCCCTCAACCTTCATTGGTGCGGACTTAAGCGTCAAAAACCTAATTCATAGGGATGTCAGACAATCTAAAACCACTGCCCTTGAGGGCACTCGCCCCCAACCCCTCGCTGGGGAACGACCCGCTTCCCCCAGTCTTCCTCCGATAGGGATATCCGATAGGGATATCAGGATATCGCGTAGGGATATCAGGATATCGCGCAGATCCTGACGTTGCCTGAGTGTTCTGGATTCAGTGCACACCAATGCCCAAACCCTGGTTCCTCTAAGGTTGCCAGATCGTGTGAGTGCTCATGATGGCCATGATGCTGAAGAATCGTATCGCAGCTATGTCCACCAATGGTTCAGTGATAGAATGCGGCAGCTAATTGTTGTCGGTTCTAGCAGGGAGCATCTGCTAGAGGAAACGGGGAAAGTCTGGTGAAAATCCGACGCTGTCCCGCAGCTGTAAGCAACGGTGAGATTTAGACGGTTGGCGAGGTTCTCTTGTTGTTGAGACCAAGCCCGCGATTAACTCTGCACTGATGCAAGTCAGAATACCCGCCGATGACCCATTCCAACGTTTACTCATCTGCGAGGTACGGATGACAATGCTCATGACTTATTCCAGCGTCTACGGCTCTACTGACACGCGTTCCGGTTTTTTGATGACAGGAGTGCGCCGCTAATGACCACCTATTCAACCGCACCGTCAACCGCGTCGAGCTTTGGCGTGGCATGGCGATCGCTCGCCAACGGTCAGTTCTGGCCGTTCACCTTACTCGTTCTCAGTACGATCAGCAATGTGGTCTATGCTCATACGCCCCTGGTAGCCTGGGCGGCGATCGCCGGAACCACCCTTCCGAGACGAAAAGCCATCTCCATGGTGCTCATCATCTGGCTCATCAACCAAGGCATTGGATTTACATTTCGAGGCTATCCACACACATCCGTCTCATTCACATGGGGAGCACTCATGGGCATTGGGACGCTCCTTGCCGTTGCCTGGGCCAGCGCACGTCCTCCCTTGAGCCAACACCATCTGACTGGACACCTCCTGTGGATGGCGATCGCCGTCTTGGGTGGGTTTGTGCTGTATCAAGGGCTGATTATGCTTGCCTTTCCGCTACTCGCAGATGGTCACCGCATGGGGTGGGATATTGTGAGTCGCCTATTACTCAAACAGCTGAGCTGGACTGGGGCGATCGCCCTTGGTCATAGTTTGTTGCTGAAACAACGCATGCAGCACCAGGATTGAGACCCATCTTTAATGCTCATCATCGATAGCTCATCGCTGTTCCTGTAAGGCACAACAGTCGTCAGCGGATAGTCTTACATCCGTATTGACATGTTTTCACGACATCGAGGAATACCCGTCACCGAGTCGTGACCTTCCACAGCGAAAGGCTCCCTAATCTTTTGACGAATAAGTAAGTCGCTTGGCGTGATTAAACTAAAAACCAAAAACCTGGGGAGCGACCCAGAGGGCCGCTCCCCAGGTTTTTAAAGTGAGTTTATTGATGCCTATCGACTTAGGTAAGTATCTAAGGTAAACATCAATAAACAGTACGACAACGTGCTGTTAGGCGAAGCCGTAACGCACCATCCCGTAAGACGTTGATGTTGACGCTATCGCCCTAGCGAAGCCATGCCATGAGGCTCTACGCAGCCTACCAATTATTAGGGCTTTCTCCTTATCACGTCTTCAACCCGTTAACGTCGGACAACTGTCGGACATCAAACACCCGTAGAACAGGCTAAAGCCTCCCTAAGCCTGATTCTCCAAAATCCAAAATCCAAAATCCAAAATTGGCAACGTATCACTATGATTCACAAAAACTTTCTCCGTGCTTCTCGTCGCTCTTTTTCCATCATGGGATTTGCCAGCATCTGCCTAGCATTGACATCGCTGCCCGCACTGGCTCACCACCCCTTCGGTGGCACAACTCCCAGCAATGCCCTTGAAGGATTCCTATCAGGACTCGGACATCCTGTGATTGGGATTGATCACGTCGTTTTCGTGATCGCGGCGGGGCTGCTTGCCGCGATCAAACCCAAAGGATTCTGGATTCCGATCGCTTTTGTTCTCGCATCCCTTGGCGGCACCGGCCTCCACCTGATGACAGTCAATTTACCCGCTCCAGAAATCATCATTTCCTTATCTGTAGTTGTTTTCGGCCTTCTTCTCGCGACGAAAGAATTGCCTCACGTGGCTATCATTGCAGGACTTGGGGCGATCGCCGGGATATTCCACGGCTACGCCTATGGTGAAGCGATTGTAGGGGCAGAAATGACTCCCCTCATCGCCTATCTCGCGGGATTTGCCAGTGTTCAACTGCTGATTTCTTTGGGAATCTGGACGATCGCACGACAAGGACTCAACACGATTCCAACGGAAAAGGGGCTGTCGTTCCGATTCGCTGGCTTTACGATTCTCGGAATTGGTGCGGCCTTCGTCAGCAGTCTTGTTGTGTAGCCATTGAACCGCAATTGCCCCTGATTCTGACAACTCTCTTTACAAAGTCTGTCAGAATCAGGATAAGCCAATAATTTGCAGCGGATTATGACATCCACCCCTACAACAGCAATTCCTCTCACCTGGGCAGAACTTGACGCCTTTGACACGATTGCCCCCGATCGTGTGAACGGGCCAACCAATGCTCACGCCCGATTGCGACTCTTCGGCCATGATGAGTCAGATGTGCGCGTCACCTTGTATCGCGACCACCATGCCTGGTGTCCCTACTGCCAAAAAATATGGCTGTGGCTAGAAGAAAAACAAATTCCCTATCGCATCGAAAAAGTAACAATGTTTTGCTACGGGAAGAAAGAAAGCTGGTACAAGCGAAAAGTGCCTTCAGGAATGCTTCCGGCCTTAGAACTTGATGGACGCATCATTACCGAAAGTGACGATATTTTACTGGCCCTAGAGCAACGCTTCGGTGCGCTGGCCCAATCCATGCAAGCACCAGAAGTCCTTCCCCTGCGTCGGTTAGAGCGCCTTCTATTTCGGGCCTGGTGTGGTTGGCTATGCTATCCGGCGCGATCGCCCCGAGAAGATCAGGCCAACCGAAACCAGTTCACGGCTGTTGTGGCTCAGGTCGAACAGGCGTTAGCCAGTACTCCAGGCCCCTATTTTTTGGATGAATTTGGCACTGTCGATGTCATTTTCACGCCCTATGTCGAGCGGATGAATGCAAGTTTGTATTACTACAAAGGGTATTCCTTACGAGAAGAGAATCCTCAGTTTTCTGCCTGGTTTGACGGGATGGAACGTCGCTCTACCTATCGCGGCACCCAAAGCGATTTTCACACCCATGTTCACGACCTACCGCCACAGATGGGTGGTTGCTGGGTCAACGACGAACCCCAAACACGCATCAATCAAACCCGAGTAGACAACGGCCCCTGGATGGGGTTGCCGGATGTCACCTACCCGGAACCAGAAACATCCCGCGTCGAAGCACTCCATCGCATGATGAAACATCGTGCCAATATTATTCGAGTCAATCCAGCGAAAGACACCTTAATCGATGAAGCCTTACGTTGTGCGCTAACGCAAATGATGACTGGGAAGGTCTGTATGCCTCCGTCGGGTTCCGACACCGCTCTACGATATCTGCGCGATCGCGTCAATGTCCCTCGGGATATGTCGATCTATGCAGCCAAGCGCCTCATGCAAGCCTTAGAAGATACGGCGGCTCTCGTGGGCGATCGCCAAGGGCCACCCATCCCCACTCAACACCGACGTGACCAAGACCCTGCACAATTCGTTACAGCGTAAGGTTTATTCAGCCTTCAGGGTTACAGTCCCTTAGCTCCAACCCTAAAGCACTCATGGATAAGGCGCATGTGGCGCCGGCACATGCGCTTCACAGCTCAATCATGTTTCCTGGTTGCATACATTCAGTGATGAGACTGTTCATCAGTTACGTAATTGTTCGGATCTCGCATAAACTTTCTGTATGACTTAATTGGCATGTCGAAGAGTGCCGTAATGTTGGCGTATCCGATGGCTACAAGGTTTATATGAAAAAATATCTAGCAACTGCAATTTCTATTCTTATCCCATTGAGTATGGCTTCTGCTGCTCAGGCTGAAGTCGGGCGATCGCCTAATACTCAAGGCATCCATGAAGAATCTGAACTCATTGCTCAATTTGGCCGTATCCGCATCCCCAGTGGAGGCGGAGAAAGTGAGGTTGAGGAAGAAGCTCCAGACGAATCCTCAAGTGGTAGTAGTTTTGCTGGGTTTTCTGGAGAGTATGAGGAATACCTAGACGACTTCAACGGATTCAGCATCAATATCCCCACAGAGTTTGATCTACAGTCTCCCGGTCAAACGACCAACTGGATTGGTCCAATCCTTGATGATGGCGCAGTTGGTATCTACGTCAACGCAGCCCCATTGCCCGGGGTATCCTCAGGAACCTTGCAAGAAACCTATCGCCAACAATATGAAGCCGATCGGTTTTACACAGACGTTCAAACCATGAGCGTGCCCTACGGCGATCGCATGGTACCCGCCTTGAGAGTTAGAGAAGTCGATAATCGTCAAGGGACACGCGAACAGAAGGCTCCAGACGATATTCATCGCTGGCACCTGTTTGTCTTTGGCAATGAGCGCGTCTACACCTGGGGATTTACAGGCATGTTCCAAACATTCCAAGATGAAGAAGTTCAGGCAACCTATGAAGATGTCATTTCATCTGTAGAACTCATTTCTATCGTTGAATAAGTAGCTTGGCGTTATCAAACTAAAATCCCAAAAACTTGGGAGCGACCTTGAGGGTCACTCCCAAGTTTTTTAAAGTGAGTTTATTTAGTCCTATCGACTTGGGCGATCGCCACGGGAGCATCCCACTTTCGTTAAAACAGGGGTAGGGGCGAGAATGGAGGGGTAGCCCGCGAGAGCATTCGCCATGACACCTGAAGACCAAAAGCGATTGGAAGCCTGTACAGCCGAGATTGCCGAGATTTTGTATCGCAATA
>JBCCWF010000403.1:0-6353 GCA_039194035.1 Cyanobacteria bacterium P01_E01_bin.6
CAATCGCACATATGTGGCAAATCAAACCGGTTTTGGTTTAAAAATTAAAAAACCCCTAATTTTTTTTTGGGGGGGGGGGCTTCCCCACCACCCCAACACAATTCGTTCTGGTTCTAATTCCTTATTGAAGCAAGGGATAGGAAGTTGATTGGGGCGATCGCGGCAACGGACAACTTTTAAGACTACACAGTTGCTTAATCCACGCAGATTGAACGAGAGACCCCAACACTTCGGATGTGAGCGGCTGAACCAAAAACCCGTCAAAACCAGGATTCTCTTCCTGATGCATCCAGCTTGGGGCATGATTGTCAGCTAAAGACAAAATCGTGCTTCCAAACGTGTCTGCAATATTCCGTAATTCATTCAGTAACGTCGTTGGCCAGTCGTGATGATTGCCAACTAGGATCAGCAGGTATGGGAACCCATTGCTGACTCGATCTGCCACTTGATCGGGTGAGTTAGCAATAATTGCAGGACAGTGCAAAGCCCGCAGAAGTGGCTCAACTGCCTGAACATCTTCAGAGTGTTGATCCAAGACTAAAACATAGTCAGTCGTTACATGCATGGGAGTTGCTAACAGAATATACGGTGTTAATCTAATGCCCTATTGGCTTACATAGTATCCATGCGTGCGGCCCCTCAATATCTTGCTGAATCATGCCGTAAGCAGTGATGAAGAGGCATTTCAGATGATATTTTGCTTGATCTTCTCTTTGGGTTTTCTTCTCCTTTCAAAGCAGAAAATATTTGCATAGTCATGTGTAGTTTCAGAACTCAACATATGCGAAACTATTGTGATTTAAGTAAACATAGAAATCCGTTTTAGTAGGTCGTTTAATAGAATTTTTGTTCGCCATGTAAATAAACAATAAAAATAGTAAATAATTATTTTTAGGCTTGTTTTTTATGAGTGCTGAATGTATTCCTAACAGTTATGCCAATACAGTCATGCCAATTACGTTTGTTCTATTTTCAGTCAGGACTTTCATGCTGAGTGGAGGCCTGGGTGGGCTGGACCGCATCCATTTTGGGTGAGATGTCAATGTTTTAGGGTGGTTGCGAAAAGAAAGTCATGTCTAGCTATGATGCGATTTACGAAGTTGTTCGGAAAATTCCAAAGGGGAAAGTCGCAACCTATGGGCAAATTGCAGATTTAGCTAACTTACCTGGACGAGCTCGGCTCGTAGGCTATGCACTCTTCCAGGTTGATATGCAGCAGCCTGATATTCCCTGGCACCGCGTCATCAATTCAAAGGGTGAGGTTTCGCACTCACCTTTTCGACGAGGCTCAGATTATTTACAGCGATCGCTCCTTGAAGATGAAGGCATTGAATTTAATCAAAATGACAAGGTCAACTTACGGTTGTATTTATGGCAACCCACTATTCCTTTCTCCGTAGAATAGGTGGTTTTTTCATCACTTTGTCGCTGAATCATCTTGGACTGTTGATGATGAGACGTTAGGCATCCAAAGTTTCTAAGCTGTTTTGCCCAACGTCAACGCATTCCATTTGCAGCATATAATTCGGATGTGGCTAATTGGATTTGAGTGAGTCATTCGGCTGTGACAAGAATTTGTAGTAAATGCGATCGCACCGCTGGGTCTCAACTCCGGTCGAAGGCTGGTAACCATAGCGCTCATAGAGGCCAATGGCTTCTTTGAGAACGGTCGCGGTTTCTAACCACATTTCAGTAAATCCTTTCGTCGCTGCTGATTGCTCCAGCTCACTGAGCAAAAATCGCCCGAGTCCCTGTCTTCGAAACTCGGGCAAGATAAACATTTTCCGAAGTTCAACAGCATTGGCTGCTCGATGCGATGGATAATATCCACCGCTGCCAATGACCGTGCCTTGATAGTCCGCTACCCAGAATTCTCCCCCGGTGTTCCAGTAGGCATCTTCTATCTGAACTGCATCGCGGTCTGAACTGTCTGGCTCAAAGGACATACCGTATTCGGCCAAAACAGTTTGCACTAAGGATGAGACAGGCTGGCGATCGCCCGGTTGCCAATCCCTGACTAGAAATTCGCGATACTGCTGCTTCATGCTTTAACCCTTCATCATCACAACAAGTGCAGCAATGCCTGCTATAAGCATGATGCCAGCTGGCATAAATTTCTGAGTTTTGATCAGTCGAACCGCAAATACCACGACTAGAACAGCCGTAATGATTGCGGCAATCGGAATTCCCCATGTCATTCCGGTTCCACCGAGAATGCCTGCCATGATCAGCAAGACCCCGCTAATTCCGCCAGAAATGAGAGACGGTTTGCTTTTAACTTTGACATACCCAAAAATGCCGCCGATGAGGGCCAGCAAGCCATAGGCGATAGCAGCAATCGCTCCTGCAGTCATACGTTGCACCAAATAGTAAGCATTATCTCTGTTTAGCACGTTATCTACACGCACGTTTCCAAAAATTGTAATGCCGCAACCTAAATCAAGTTCTTATTAGCTCAGCATACTGACACTATTCTGTGCCGCCCGCTGCGCGGGCGGCACAGAATTTGAAAGGTTACATTTACTTATGTCTAGCTACTGATTAAGATCAAGAGCGGCCTATTCATTGCGTTGCTCAATTCTTGTTGCCATGCCAGACACCTCTGATTATAAATGGGATGCATCACATTCACTGGTCATTGAAACGCTGCGCTATCAATCTGCATCCCTACTTCTCTATGGGTCTGTTTTAGAGGATGCAGTCGGTGAGGCATTTCTCAATCTGTTGCAGCAACTCCACGAGCAGCCGACCCATTCACTCAACTGTGTCAGAGCCTATGGACAGTGGTTTATGGCATTGGCAGATGGTGGCATGAGTTGGCAGGAGCACCTGTTGACGCGCTTGCTCACGACGGAAAATCCGTTTACACGATATGCTCAGCGTTTTGCGGTTGATGACCTACCGGATTCTCTAAAAGCAGCGGCTTGTCATGACCTCAATGCAATTTATCAAATTAGCCAATGTAGCAGTCAGCGGGTTAGTCAGTGGCTTCAGAATATAGTTGCACTACCATATTGCCCAGTGGCGTGGGAGACCACAACGACATCGGCTGCGTTGGCAGCCTCATCTGTGGGCACTCGACTCCGATCACACAACCTTTGGGACACCGTTATTCAAAGTCAAAACTGGAAAGAGTGTCTGGATGCGATCGCCCACTATTATCATCAGCACGGCACCGGACTTGCTGCTCAGTATCATGCCTTGCGATGGACGAATGGTGAGTTAATCGGTATTGCCAGTCCTGACCCGATTCGCTTGGATGAATTGACCGCTTACGATATTCCTCGTCAGGCACTTATCCAAAACACTGAAGCCCTGATAACTGGGTATCGAGCGCTCCATGTATTGCTGTACGGTAGTCGCGGTTCTGGCAAATCGTCTTTGGTGAAAGCATTGCTGAATGAATATGGCGATCGCGGCCTGCGGTTGGTTGAGGTTGGCAAGCAAGATTTTCAGGATTTGCCGTCGATTGTGGATCACCTCCGTGGCTTGCCCCAAACATTCATCATTTTTGTCGATGATCTGTCCTTTGAGGACGATGATGATGCATTTAAGTCGCTTAAAGTTGTTTTGGAAGGCAGTGTGACGGCACGGCCTCAGAATGTGGTGGTCTATGCCACGTCAAACCGTCGCCATCTGATTCGTGAATTTCATGGCGATCGCCCCCGTCCTAAAGATGCGGATGAGATTCACTCTTGGGATACCCTGCAAGAGAAATTGTCCTTCAGCGATCGCTTTGGTTTGACGCTTACATTTGAGCCTGCGGATCAATCTACCTATCTCAGCATCGTTCATCATTTAGCTCACCAAGAGAACATTCTGCTTCCTATCGATGACCTCGACTACCGTGCGCTTCAGTGGGCCACCCGTCACAATGGGAGATCGGGCCGAACGGCTCGTCAATTTATTGATGCACTAAATGCTGAGCTTAGAACTCAGTACCCTAAGCTGTTGGTGATTTAATTGCATGGCTGTATCCCGCCAGATGCGGGGGGGGAAGTTCATTCGCCAGTATCTTGCGAGCCAGTTGTTTTTTGGCCAAGTGCCCCAGCGTTTTCATCGCATTGTCGATGTCTGCTGTCCAGGGTAACCCTGTGTTCAGCCGAAAACAGTTCTGAAATCCATTTGATGCGGAAAACATGGGGCCGGGGGCAATACTAATGCGGTGCTGAATGGCGTCTTCAAAGAATTCGAGCGCATTAAACCCGCCCGTAATTTCAACCCAAAGCACATGCCCTCCATTCGGATGGGTGACCCGAGTCTCGGCAGGGAAATACTCTAAAATCGCCTGGATCATGCGGTTCATTTGTTGTTCATAGGCACGACGCAAGTTTCGCAGGTGACGATCATAGCCACCATTGGCGAAAAATGCTGCCACAGTGAGCTGGGGAGCTGTAGCGGTCATGTGGCTGACGACCACTTTCGTATGTTCAATCTGCTGTTGGTAGCGTCCGGCAATACACCAGCCAACTCGTAATCCAGGAGATAACGTCTTACTGACAGATGAGCAGTAGAGAACTCTCCCCTCTGTATCAAAAGCTTTCATGGCTTTGGGGCGATCGCCCTCAAAATAAAGCTCCCCATATACATCGTCTTCGATGAGCGGAACATCGTGTTGATTAAGCAACTCAACAATGGCCTTCTTCTTGGCATCGCTCATGCAACTGCCGATGGGATTGCTGAAGTTGGATACTAAGATAAGGGCAGATACCTGCTGGCTTTCCAGAGCCGATTGTAGGGCACTCAACGAAATCCCCTCCCGTGGATGGGTTGGCATCTCCAAAGCTTTCAACCCCAAAGAATTCAATGCTTCTAGAATGGCGTAGTACGACGGAGACTCGATCACGACGGTGTCGCCAGGTTTAGTAACAGTGCGCAAGGCCAAGTAATATGCTTCGCTTGCACCCGCCGTCACAACCACTTGGTCAGGTGAAACCGAGCAGCCAGCGGTTAGCATTCGCTTCGCCACTTCTCGTCGAAGTGGTTCGCACCCTGGCACCGTACTGTAGGCATGAACCGCCATGGGATCAGCCCGCATAATCTGTCCCATCAACCGATTGAGCGTATTCAGCGGAAAATTCTCAACTCCAGGCAAAGCAGCACCCAACTTAATGATGTCGGGGGAAACACCCATCTTCAGCAGTCGCAGCATTGGAGAGATATCCACCGGACAAACGTGACGTGGTGGTGTTGACTGGGAGGGTTCATCCGGTCGGACTAATGCTGTGGCCTTAACGTAGTATCCAGACTGGGGTCGGGCTGCAATGATGCCCCGATCCTCTAGCAACCGATAGGCTTCAAGCACAGTAGACATGCTGACAGATAGCTGTTGCTTTAGTTTTCGCACAGACGGGACGCGATCGCCCGGTGCTAAGGTTCCTCCTTCTCGAATCAGGCGTTGAAGATGATTGGCAACTTGCTCATAAAGAGGGATACCCGTTGCTAATTCCAGGGGGGAAAGCTGAATTTCGGTTGTTGCCATGAATCACCTCATTGTGACATTCAAAATTGGTGGAACCGGTACAGTTGGGCGTGAAAGTGACCAGAACAATTTCTATTAGCCAAACTGTACTCGTAACAATTTAGCGTAACTGGCTCTGTTATGGTTATGATTTTTCCGCGAAAATACATTTGTGTATTGCAACAGCAACAAATAACCGAAGTAAGGAGATTGCAAGTTCTATCTTGGGACCTTAATCTTGGGACCTTAGATAGGGACTTAACGTCATGCGCCCTTGCAATTGGTTATTCCTATCATTCCTAGAACTGAAGAGTCGTTGGGTTGCAAGCTTCCATATGCCATTCAGGTTCGCGTGTTCAAATCCAGACGGAGGGTCAACCCATGAAATTTCGCCGCACGTCGTCTCAACCCAACGCTATTTTAATAGAGGGATATCCGGTGGATGTCTTGCCAATTGAGGCTCCCCAACTCAGCTCCACACCATTCTGGAAGCGCATTACTTTCCACCGATCTATCAGTACGGCGTGGACTCATCTGGTGAAGTTCTTGGCCGGGTCATCTGAGCCCATCATCAAAGAAAAGTGCGATCGCCAAGGAAACACGTATTACGTTATGTATGACCCAGTCATCCAACAGTGGAGTGCCGGTGTTTCTGAGCCTGAGATGAGGACGTTGCTAGAGCAGCGATATTATCGATAAATCGAATGTCAAGGCTTGAGAGACCCGTCGATTTTCGAAAATATGGTTTAGTGCACATCGATAATTTACGTCAAAGGGGACGTGTCTCAATTCGCAAGAGACGCGTCCCCTCTTGTTGTTGAAAGATTTGTTGACACGACTTGGCAAAGTTTTTAGAGGAACCAGGGTTTGGGGCGGGCAACGCTCGCCCCCA
>JBCCWF010000404.1:0-6339 GCA_039194035.1 Cyanobacteria bacterium P01_E01_bin.6
ATCAAAAACGTCCCCGGTGGAATCTTCACCATGTCCAAGACAACACCACTGCCCAGATCTTCTGAAAAGTAGGACGCAGTTTTTCGGGTGCGAGTTGTTTCTTGACCTTGATCATTGAGAATCACCACCTCAAAATCAAATGTCTTTAACTGCAATGAAGACGAGCTAGAGGATGGGACATGTTGCTGCTGTCGACGATTCTCCGCATCTTCTTGCTCCTTCAGGTGTTGTTGTCGATGGTTAGTGTCTTCTTTCTTCCTCAGTTGCTGATGATAATTGGCTTCCGCTGCGTCACGAATGGGTTTCTCGATAGAAGCGATATCTTCATCCTTGAGCCCAAGCTGTTGCTGAAAAGCCTTCAATCCATCAACGACATAGTGGACAAGGGGATACTCCGCATCCACTGCCTTCGTAAATCCTTGCTTATAGCGCTGGAGATTGTCTGCATAGGCGGCTTCTTCTTGTACGATTCGTTGCTGTTCGGCACGACGTTCTTCTTCCAATTGCTGCTCAGCCTGTTTCCAGGCTTCCGCTTCTGCTTGTTGACGCCGACGCTCTTCCTCTATTCGCTTTTGCTGTTTAGTGTTTTGGCGTTTTCGTTCCGCTTCAATCTGTTGTTCTGATGCCTCGCGCAATTGCTCTTGGATCGCGTTAATCGCTGATTGAATCCCCGTAACATCCCTGTCTTCTAGACCTAAGACCTCCTGTTGCCACTCTTGCAAATCGTCGAGCGTTGCCTCACTGAGCGGATACTGTTTCTGCACTTCAGCGTCATATTCTTGCCGATAGCGTTCCAGGTTCTTCAACCGACGACGGGTCGGCTCTAGAACACTTGCAATAATAGCGTCGCTCTCCTCGGGGACAATATTCCACTCCCGCGCCCGCTTCTCTAAAAGTTCTTGCGAACGACGACTCCGAATTTCACCCTGTGAATGATCAACATATTCATCAACGAGCTGGCGAAATCGTGAGATCACGTCAACCTTGACCTTGCTCAGCAAGATGTCATACCCCTCATCATTTGCCACAATAATGTCGGGCTTCATCTTGGGTTTGACCTCCTGCACCTTCTTTTTGGCGTAGTTGTGCAGTTCTCGCACCGTCACGACGCCATCTTGGTTGTCATCTGCAGCCCCTTCTTCAATCCCTTCCAGCAGATATTGCGTATACAGCGACAGTTCCGCATCCTCTTGTTGAAACGACACCTGAGTGGATGACGACGACGTCAACACCACACGCCCTTCTTTGCCCAGTTCCCGTTCTATCTCAACTTTGACATCACCCTTGCGCTGCCACCCTTCCGCAAACGCTCCGCTATAGCAACAGTCGAGAATAATCACTTGGCGTTTGGCATAAGTATCATCAGACAAATCTTGAATAAAACTAGCAGGCACAGACCGAGAGCGATAGCGAGTTTTAGACGTATGTTTTGTTGTGAGATAGAGGCGATTGTTATCATCAGTGATGCCATGCCCCGAAAAATAGAGCAGAATCAGATCGTGCTTCGATGACCTAGTAAACAAATCCTCAATTTTTTCCCGCATCTCTTCTAGAGCAGGGTTGATGAGAGTTGTCACATGCGCTGGGTCAAAGCCGCCTAGCTCAGGATTTTCCAAGACTCGTTTGAGCGCAGCCACATCCTTGGGCGGCGCACTGAGGGCATCCAATCCGTCACCATAGTCACTCACGCCAATCAACAATGCGAGTTTTTTAGACTCCGACATCGACTGCTCCTCACGGCTTCATGGCTGCCAGTAGATTGTGTGCCGTTTGCTCAATCTGAGCAATTTCTGCCCGGCTTCGGGCTTCGAGTTCCACGGCCTGGTCGCCCACTGTCACCGTCACCTTCATTGGCTGATCAGAGAAGCGATCGCCCATCCAGTCTGCAAATTCCTTCAAGTTCGACAGCGTCACATCAGCCGTCAAAAAGCCTATCAGGGTGACAAACCCTTTCTCCCCTGTTTCAGACGAGAACGCCTCAACGCGTTCAGCTCGTTCCACTTCATCCAAATCGCGCAGCTCAGGCAAGATACGCTTCGAAAATCGCAGGCGATCGTCATCTTCCAACTCTGGATTGCTCAGCCCAAAGGTAATTTGAATCAGAGATTGCTCGGTCATGGCGGGACTCCAAATCGACAGCTAATCGACAGCTAGATGGCACATGCTTCTACTTTACGCAATTTCTCCCATGAAATCTGAAACAACAGACGTCAAATTTACCAATTGAGCTGTTCAGCCAGGCAAATTTCCGATCATGCAATCGATCATGCATTCGATTTTTGCTGAATGTGAGCTATCGTGAAGCAGATAATTTTGGCGATTGAGGAATGATGCGATGATTGCCTTTTTCTGTGCGCTCCTACTGTTTCTAGACCCTGCACCCTGGATAGGGAATATCAGTTTACCCACAGGTGTCATCGCCCAAGCGCATCCCGTTGCTCAAATAGCGCGTGCGACAACGACAACCCCTCAACAAGCACTCGAACGACTGTTCACTTCTTCCGAAATCCAGACGGATTGGTTTATTCCTTCATTTTTAGAACAGGTGCCTCCTAATCAGATTCAGGCTGTGCTCTCCAACATGGCCAGCAGCCTCGGTGAGTTCCAGAGTGTTCGACAAATGGACGATGGATTTGAGGTTCAGTTCACTCGCGGCACCGTCCCGGCACAAATTCGGCTGACGGCTGACGGGCAAATCGCAGGACTATTTTTCGAGCCACCCTCCATCCCCGTCGCTCTCGATCAGGCGATCGCCCTCCTCGAATCCTCTCCCTACGACACCAGCTTTCTGGTGACGAAAGACGGCACAGACGTCGCCGAGTTGAATGCTGAAACTCCCCTTGCCGTAGGCTCAACCTTCAAGCTTGCCGTCCTTGCTGCATTGAAAAACCAAATTGATGCAGGCACGCTGAGTTGGGATACAGTCGTTGAACTTCAACCCGACTTGAAAAGCCTGCCCAGCGGCATGATGCAAGATTGGCCAGATGGCTCCAAGGTGACTCTGGACACGTTGGCGACCCTGATGATTTCCATCAGCGACAACACCGCGACGGATGTGCTGATTCACACCATCGGACGAGAGAATATCGAAGCCCTGACGGAGCGCAACCAACCATTGTTGACCACCAAAGAAGCCTTTACCCTCAAGAATCCTGATAATGCGTGGCTCCTCAGACGCTACCGCAACGGAACCATCGATGCGCAGCGACAAGTGCTCCAAGACTCGGGCGATCGCCCCTTGCCTAGCAAGAACACGTTCACCAATGAACCTGTAGAGATCGATGTGGAATGGTTTTTCACTCCTCGCGAGCTGTGTCGTCTGATGGAGACGGTCGCAGACCTGCCAGCGATGCAGATTAACTCAGGTGCGGTGAACCCCAGTGACTGGGAGCAGGTTGCCTTCAAAGGTGGATCAGAACCTGGTGTATTGAATCTGACCACTCAAGTGCAGAACGCTGAAGGACAGACCTACTGCATCTCTGCTACTTGGAACTCAGCCGAACAACCTCTCAATGAAGAGGTGCTGACTCAGTTGTATCGCAGCATGATTTCAGGGTTAGCGCAAAGTTGAATATCGCTCAAAACATCGACATAAGAGAGTTCTCTGACTCTCCTATACCTGCCACGGCAGGTATAGGCAAAAGCGATTAAGTACCTGGACGTAATTAAAACCAAAAGCCCAAATCCTGTGCCGACCGCGCAGCGGTCGGCACAGGATTTGGAAGAATACGTTTAATTATGGCTATCTACTTAGCAGCGCCCTAACTCAACTATCTTGCTTTTCAATCCCCTTTCCCAGAACGCCTTCCTATATCAGAAGTCCAACTGTTTGCACCAACTCCAAATTGTCCAGATTCAAACCACTCAGATTGAAACAAAGACCACCAATCCGCTGTCAATCCAGCAAGAACATAATCATAGGGGAGCCACCCATAGCCACCTTCACCCCACTCTGTACCCCATGAATTTCGGATCAAAATTGCACCTTTAGAACGCTTCCCATCGGCATTTTCGATGATGCGGTGGTCATCATATCCGACTGCTACGACTGCATGTCCACCTTCCATGGTGTCAAATTGATTTGGATATGGGACGTAGCCTTTTTCAACATTGATTTCGTCATAAATAGAGGTATAGATGGTAAAGCCAAACATACAAGGAAAACCAGCAACCAAAACTGATTTGATTTGGACGAGCAGAGTTTCATTTGCAATTCCGGCATGATCTAACCGGATATATTTGATGGCTTGATAATTTTGAGCAAAGGAATAGCAAAAGGACGTAGGTTCCTCATCAAACTTTTCTTCGTCATAGGGCCAGTGCTCTTCAGGTGGAATGCCAAAGAGTACCATTGCTTTCATGGTTTCTCTTACCGATGCCCCTGTATCTCCCTGACGCTGCATCAGATTCCGAGCAGCCTTATAAAGGAATAGAGGAGACACATCGATATATTTCCCGGATGCCTTTTTAGAAAAATATTCAGTGAGCGCGATTCCTGCATGAGCTGTACAGGAATTGAGCGCCCCTTGATCCTCAATGGATGAGCACCACAAACTTAAATCTACAAAATCTGGTAGCGATAAGCATATGGTCTTAAATTTGTCCTGCCCTAAAGCGTTTTCAATACGGTTGTTTAGCTGCCAATTAACTGGAACTTGCAAATCAGCCTGAGCAGACGAGGAAACATGTTCTGGTTTAAAGATCTCTAAAAAGATCTGTGGCTCTGAATGATTACCTTTCTCAAGAGCTCCTAATTTGTGCTGGTATTTATCAATCCAACGTGAAAGTTTCTGAGAGAGCGAATTCGTGCTTCCGGATTCAAGAGTCTCTTTTATTTCGACAAGAGCAGTTAAAGCGATGTTTTCCAAATATGCAGCTTCATCACTTGAACGCATTTTCCCAGAAAATTTCGCTAAGTCTGGGCTCCCTTCTTGAAGAACCAACATGATCATCTGCATCAATTCCTCGGCAGATTTGCCATTATGTTGGCTTTGTTGAACCACTCCTTCAGCAAGATCATCAAATACTTTTAGCCCTCTCTCTATGGCCTTATCAAGATTCCCATACTGACCCAAGGGCATGATAAAACGTAAGACAGCTTTAGCGATTGGGTAAATAAGTTGATTGATTTTTTGAAGAATAGAATTAGGAATCTGTTCACTTATGAGCTTTTCAATGGCTTGATTTTCTTCACCATAGCTGCCTAAATATTTGACGGATACATCCTTCAGATAGACTGCTAATTGCTCAAAAGCATGTTCGCTGAGGAAATCTATTTCTGAAGGGATGGGAGTATCTTCAGAAATAGACATTCCTAAAAAATTAACCTGCTTTTCAAACCTAATAAAATCGTCTTTTATATTGACGATGCGATATGTAATTGAGTCTCTAACTGAATAGATATCTGTATTTTGCACATACCGCATCAGAAGGCCGGCATATTCAAAGTATATTGATTGTGGCAGCGGCTCAATTAATTGTTTGATTTTTAATTCTTCAATATTTTCAAGACTAGATAATCCTTTTCCAGCAAGCAATTTTTGAAAGACATCTCTAAGGAAAGAGTCTGCTATGGGAACAGGTATATTCTCTATCTCTTTTTTTCCATACTTCTTAGGTGGTCTAACGACCCAGGGTAGATAATAAATTTTTTCTATTAAGTCGTCTATTAAATCTATATTTTCTTTACGTTTTTTCTTCTCATCATCATCAGAATCGGAGGGATCAATATTGACAGAATCAAGTAATTCTTGTGCTCGTGGAGAAAGCATTCCTTTGTCTTCTAGATATTTTTTAATATCTTCTCTAAGATTTGCGACATCTTGTCGTACTTTTCTAGAGTTGTCGTAGCCTAAGTTTAAAGCATTGAAGTCTAGTAAGACCTTTGATTTTTCTCCTTCAAGTTGCAAGAAATTAATCGTAGATAGTTTTGATTCTATGTCTTC
This sequence comes from Cyanobacteria bacterium P01_E01_bin.6, assembly GCA_039194035.1. Classification (GTDB taxonomy): domain Bacteria; phylum Cyanobacteriota; class Cyanobacteriia; order CAKZMO01; family CAKZMO01; genus JBCCWF01. The sequence continues at coordinate 5,946 of JBCCWF010000404.1, forward strand.
AAGCTCATTTAATCTTGAGACGATATTCTTTATTGTGTCTCCTCCAACCAAGCTAGATTGCATAAACAAATTTGTTGCATGCTTGACCTGAAAAATGGTTTTGAAAAAATCACCGAGTTGTGCTGATTCTTCTGTTTGATCCAATTTCCAGCGCGCAAACCATTGAAGAGCATTTATGGTTTGATAATCCACCTTTCCATGAGGCTCGATTCCTCTATCTTTTTGAAAGCGTTTAATGAGAGATTCTGTCGGCTTGGTTACTGCTCAGGCTTAAGAAAATCCCTATTTTTATCGGCAGTCATCCACATGGTGTCAGTCTGGAGTAGCTCAATATATTGTTGAATCCCTTTGAGCAAGAAAGATTCACCTCCAAAGCTAAGTGAAGCTGACATCC
>JBCCWF010000405.1:0-6325 GCA_039194035.1 Cyanobacteria bacterium P01_E01_bin.6
AAACATCTCAAATTTGAACCTAAGAATTAGGGGTTGGGGGCGCGCGTGGCGCGCCCCAAACCCTGCTTCCTCTATAAACGTTGCCAAGTCGTGCACTTAAGCGACAAACCCAATAAAGAACGGAAAGCCATGCAAATCATGGCTTTCCGTTCTTTATCAATCAATCAGCCACGAGTACATCGCTGAGCTTGACCGATGACTAGACAGACGCCAGTGCCGGTTCACTTGCTGTCTTGGGTGTATTCATTTCGATTGTCTGCCCATACACTTCACAGGAATTATTTGGGCTTTCAATCAGCTTCACTTTATATAGGGTTGCGCCAATGTCTGAAATGGGCTTCTCCAGCAGATCCCGAATATGAATCGCGATATTTTCCGCTGTAGGTACAATCTTTGCGAAGTAGGGAATATCTTTGTTCAAAAATGTGTGGTCAAAGGGTTCTAGCACGTGCTCCTCAACCGCTTTTTGAAAATCGACTAAGTCAGCAATCATGCCCGTGCGCTCGTCCATTTCCCCTGTAATCGTGACTTCAAGATGATAGTTGTGGCCGTGTCCATTGACTCGGGCGCATTTACCATAAATTTCGAAGTTTTCTTCAAGAGAGAGCGTCGGCAGTGCCAGACGATGAGCGGCACTAAAGTGAGTACTGATAGAGAGATATGCGTTCATGTCGTTTCCTTCGTAGTCTGCCCAAAGCTCAGGATGTTCAAAAAGCTGGATACGAACCAGGGGAAGATGCGGGGCAAGTCGATTCCAGATGGCCCGCGCAACGTTTTCAGTTGTTGGCAAGGTTTGTTGAAATTCTGGCCAAACATCATTCAGGTAAGAGAAATCAAGCTGACTCGTCACTTCATCCTTAATGACGTGCTTCACATCGGATAGGTTGAGCACCATGCCAAATTCATCTAAATCGCCCTCCATGGATACATAGAGAACATAGTTGTGGCCATGACCTGGAGCACGGGCACACAACCCAAATTGTGTTGTATTTTCCTCGTCACTCAGGTCTGGCAACCAATACCGATGGCTTGCAGAAAATTGAGCGCGACGATTGATAATGCATTTCATAGATAAAATCGTGTTAAGTTCCGTGAACCTCACCCCTTCAGGATAGATCGAATCGGTGGGCGATCGCACAGGAACCGCTACTAAACTTAGGGCGATCGCATACTAGCCATAAAAGAGAGGATGTTTTAAGCATTCGTAGCGATTAGAAACGCGACAAAACAACCAATTTCTCCTTGTATCTTTTAGGAAAACAGCAGCAAGATTCCGCCTGGGTCATCAAGTCCGGCGCGTAGCAAGAGTCGCCACCGTTCAACTGGGGCAGTCAAAGCTGCATTATCGCCCGCATGAACGACTCTGGATTGAAGCCGCAAGGACGAAGATGAATTGCCTGTGATTCCTCCAAATGACGCTTCAAACGCAGCAGATTGGCAGCGATATTTCCCAAAAGTACCTGATGGTCAACCCCGTCTAAGCCCTTTTGAGAGCTTGAGTGTCGCATACATGCAGAGAAATCGATTCAGGTCTAGACCCCAAGTAAACCTAAAGACCAACTTTTTTCTTGGCACGCATCCAGACATTGCGAATCTTCCAAAACTTACTAGTTTTCATCGCTTGAATTTCAGAATGAGCATCGCCCAGGCTTAAGCTTAGTTGTTCCACCTTCTCTCGAAGGTTCTTGACGGACTCACGTCGGGTCTTTAATTTTTTCTTGAGTTTATCAAGTTCAGACCATTCAAGTAATTCATGCTGATTGTCTTCATTCCCAGAGAGTTGCATTTGTAAGCTTTTAATGCTCTCCAGTCGTGCAGCTCTATCACCTTCGCTATTCTGCCAATTTTGATAAAGTTTATGACCTTGCAATTCTAAAATACGAATTTTTTGAGCAAGAAATTCTTCTTGAGTTAATTGCGTTTGAGCTTCACCTTCACACTTTTCAGTCATCACGAGAAACGCGTAGCAGCCACACGTTCCCTCAAAAGATGCATAGCCCTCTTCAACGAATTCATTAACTGCACGTCGGACTCCCAAAATACCAGTATCGTTTTCTGGATTTCTATAGTCATGACACAAAACCGAAGTACCAGGAGATAAGAATTTAGACAAAATTAGTAAATCCTTCTTGACTCCTTCATATCGATGATCCCCATCTACAAAAACCATCGTTGGTTTAACAGAAAAGGTTTCGACAAAGTTCTCTAGCTTTCCATGAAATAAGAGTGCATATTCTTCTAATCCTGCTTCTTTGATTGAACGATACGATCGCCAGATACCGTGAATGTCAATTTCAACACCGAAAAATTGAGGAGGAGTAGTACGATTTTGGTTCGCTAAGGCGCCACGCAACTCTACAACAGCAGAACGCCCACCATACGTACCGATCTCTAGAATGACATCTCCATTCTCAAAGGCCATTTCATATAACTTGATCGAATCACCAGGTTCTTGCCAACCTGGAATATGCTTTGTTTGGTTGAAAATCGTTTCGTGCTCTAAGTTTCGATACTTAACTTCAATAGATTGCATAGGTTGCCCCTTTTAAGTTGACATATTATCTCGGAAAACTAATTTTCAAAAAAATGACTGCCGTTACACAAGAAACATCAAATTGAACCTCATTTAGCTTTGGAACTGTTGTTTTCCCACAGGGAAATGACAGTTCCCAACTTGATTTGGATTTACTATATTTAATTAACCACTCCATGAGAGGTATTACTAGTCATATCAATAAATGAACCAAGATATTGCATCCATCTTTCACCCTGAGCCTGAAGTGTAAATTCCGCTTCTACAATTTCTCGACCCCTACGTCCATAGCTCAAACGAGTTTCAATATCTTTTCGATAGAATTCGACTTCTTTGGCCAAGGCCAAAGCATTTTTTTCATTAACAAGACGTGCGTTCTCACCATGGCGAGCAACTTCAGAAACGCCACCTACATCAAACGCAACAATGGGCAAGGCACATGCTGAAGCTTCACATAATGTTTGCCCAAAGGCTTCTTCAAGTGATGTATTAACAAATACATCTGCTGCACTGTAAACCAAGTGCATCTTTCGATAATCTCTTAGTAAGCCAGTATTGTAGACTCCTGATATTTTATTGGACTGTGCACCAAATACTAGAAAACTAGTATTTGGCTTAAGAATCTCTATTAATTCTTGAAATATGTGACCGCCCTTGCGGAAATCTTGAACATTAGCAGCTCCACCCAAAACAATGAAGCTATCCATGGGTACCCCAAGGAGTTGACGAGCCCATGACTTATCTATTGGTTGAAATAATTCAGAATCTAACCCGAGATATACACAACTAATGCGATTTGCACCTATTATTGCATCCTCCGTAAGTTTCTTAAGCCACTGACTATTCGTTGCTAATGGTATTCCTTGAGAACCACAAAATAAATCGCGTTTCAAAAGCCATTTCTCAAAAATAAGATGGGGTTCTAAAACAGGATACTCTTGCCACGTGGGACATTCATGATTGCAACTTAAATAATAACGCTCACAATTCCCTGGATAAGCACACCGTCCTGTAAACCAATAGCAATCATGCATGTATGAAATTACAGGGCAATTTAATGTCTTTAATGCGGATAACAAATGAATTGGCCACTTAGCTCCATGTAAGTTGCCAACAATAACGATATCGGGATATCGAATATTGGCCTCAAACACTAGTGTTTCGACGATGAGGTCAGGAGGTATACCATAATCAGGATGAAGATACGGAAAGCTAGTAATTCCTAACCATTGACCCGCTGCATTTTTTGGTATCAATGGAATACGGCTTTCTATTTCTCCTGAATGCCAACACAGCGCTGCCACATCCCATCCCATTAATAGGAAGGATTGTATTTGACGCAGTTGTGCTAACCCTGCTCCATATTGAAATCCAACATCATTGACAAATAAAACCCTCATCGCTTCTTGAAGACAAAAACACCAGTGGTATAAGGCGAGTTTCCCTTAGCAGAAAGCTCATCTAGCATTGATAGATAGGGCACAAAATGAGCTTGCAGTTTATCGACAAGTTCATTGCTAAATTGCATGCAATATTTCACATAGCTGATAAAAAATTGGGAGAATGACGAAGGAGTTTTTCGTAAAGCATCTAACTCTTCAGCTGTCTTGACTGACTTGAAGCTAGCAAATGATAAGTTCGGGTAGAAGCTCAAGGTCATACCAAGCGTTTCAGCCTGTTTCATAAGCTCATCAACACGGAAAACATGTTTGTCTTCACAGGTTGATTTGTCTAATGTTTGATCCGAATAGAACTTCATCGTATCGACAAAAAGTTGAACTTGGCGACTTTGTTCTTCATCCAGATCCTGCGACAGACTTTTCATCACTACAGGAATGAATTGGGCGATCGCCCCCATCATCACGTAGCCTTCCATACAAGGCTCTTCAACAACTAGACATCCCCCTGACGTCAAACTATTCACTGCATCGGTTAAAAATTTTTCAATATCAAGAATGTGGTGTAATACCGAACGCATAACAATTGCCGACAAGGATTCGCTTGGTACCTTGTTTAGATCTTCTGCTCGAAAAATCGCAAAACATGCACGGTGATCAAGGTCGGGTAAGTCTGATAGTTTTCGCTTAGAGATACTGACAAATTTAGGAGAAGGATCAGATACAACAACTAACTTAAAACGCTTTCGACTCAATAATCCCCTTGACACAATACCTGTACCACAACCAACCTCAATAGCAGGTTTTCCAAATGTACATCCAGAAGCTCGGAGAAGCTTGATAACACCAATGCCTAAATCATCTGACTGTTTTGAATTATCATATTGCGTATCATAATCATCTTCGTTGTGTTGAAAGAAGCGTTCGTCCGAGAGATACACCATGCCATCTTTTTCTGGAAAAGACGTGATAAATTCTCTGAATTGATTTTGACGAGTAGTGGACTTCTTCACTTCGGTTGAATCATCGTGAATGTCATTTCCAGAACTGCTTGACCTTAAGCTAAAGTTCTTAGGATACATAAAACGCTTTAAGCTTCTCACGATTAGTGACTCCGTTGGTAGCGATCGCGTACTGACTTCAGTTCTGGTAAAAATGGGATATCTTCACCATATGTTTTCTGTTGCTCATGCAACCTGAAGAGTGTTAGAGATTCGGGTACATGAACAATTTTGGCATGATGATACGCCATTCTCACCCAAAGCTCGTAATCCATGCTGTAGAACAGATCTTCTTCCAAATATCCACCACATCGGCTCCATAATTCTTTACTCCAAAACACCTCAGGCTGATAGAAAAACTCACCACGTTGCCAACAATGTTCGATATCCATCAAACGATCAAAGGGTAATGGAACTAATTGAGCTAAAGGCATCGCACTGTGATGTGTTTTGAGTACTTCAGAAGAGAACTCTTTTCTTAGTTGGCATCCTCCAGCAATGATATCTGCTTCGTAATGATCAAAAGCCATAGCCACCCTAAATAGCGCAGTAGGTAGATAACAATCGTCACTATTTAACCAGGCCAAAATATCACCTGTAGCAAGTCGAAATCCTTTATTCAGAGCATCAGATTGACCATTATCTGGCTCAATAATGCAGTGAGTTAAATTACCTCGATATCTCTCCAAAATAGCAGGCGTACTGTCACTAGAACAAGCATCAATAATGATGTATTCAAGATTAGGATATCCCTGTAGCAAGACTGAGCGAATCGTTTCTTCAATAAATTCACCCTGATTATAGGTAACGGTAACAACGGAAATTTTAGGCCAAGGTTTGCCTGACGGCATGGTGGATGACGCTTTAATGCTCGGAAAATTCCATGGCCAGCGCAAATTCGGATCAATAGAGGGCAATAAATCAAGAGGGTCGTGCCATGCTTCAGGAGGGGTTTGAAAAAACCAAAAGCCTTGCTGTTTTAGCTCAGGATTTTGCCACTCTCTTGGAATCAATAACTCACCTTCTTTCCCATTCTCCTGACAAGCAACATCAGAAACCTGAACAATTAATCGAGCTGAAGGATTTAGCCGCCCTTTGAGCAATTGCCATGAAGCAGAAGGAAAATCTTCGCCTAAACATAGAACTTCATACTGAGACAACGTGCCAACGCTATGTTGCGCCATCCATTCAGCAAGAGGTATGACAGTGGCTTCGATGCCAATCAACGAGAGCCGACTTGCGATCGCCTCATCACATTCAACACAAGTAACTTCCGCCCCTTTGCAAGCTAAAGATTGAGCAAGATTAGCGATTGCAGAATTGGGTCGAATACAAAGTACATGACGTGAGTTGGATGCAATCTTGGTAAAGAATGACAAAAACCTGGAATGAAC
>JBCCWF010000406.1:0-6278 GCA_039194035.1 Cyanobacteria bacterium P01_E01_bin.6
AGTAATAATAGTCATTTTGAAAAGGCAAATTAACAATACTCGACAACCTGATTGAATCAAAGTAAATCTATGAACTTACTGAATGGCTCCACAGAAGTAATTTAGAGAGAACGGAATATATTTATATCATTGCTGCAACTTATGTTGCACGTGGTTTACAAGCCCTAAATTAGGGTAGTCTGATAGACAGAATGATGCATTGTTATGAGCGTAAACTCACTCACAGCTAGATTTTGCTCAAATGCATAGACTGAGTCTAGCTTCCAAGCTAAGCGCGGCAAAGATACATTTTAACAAGCATTTTTCTTAACTTATTGGAGTTATAACTCAATGTTTTTTCCGCCACCCATAGTGCATCTTTTGAAAGCAATAGAACTATGGATAGCGTATATTTTAGACTGCTTAAAACTCTAGGACTTAAGTGGCTGTCAAGTTAGACTCCTTGTAAGCTGTAAACATATTCCGCTCCCAAGTGATTTCGAAGCGAGAACAAACTTTTTAGTTGGCTAGCAGTTTACTTGTAGATATTGCTATACAACGATAATATTGCTGCGGGTTACATCATTCCCAATCACCTTGGCCAACTGCACTGCCTGTTGGGCTCCAGAACCATCCGGGTCAAAGAATAAGATGTCATTCCTGAAGATAAATCGTTGGGTGCTCTGAGTTGCTGACCCGAGAGCGAACTGATTGGCAGCAATTGTCCCACGTCTCAATCCATTTCTGAAGCCAGTTAACACCACCTCAATTCGGTCTTGACTTGCATTAAAGTCTCGAATCGTATCCCTTCCCTCCAAAGAGTTATTAAACCGGAAGCGATCGCGACCCTGCTGGCCAAACAAGACGTCAACCCCCTGCCCACCAACTAATAAATCGTTGCCTGCCCCACCCCTGAGGGTATCGGCGCCGTCTCCACCAAGCAGAACATCGTTGCCGGCAGCACCAACAAGCGTGTCCCTACCAACGCCGCCAATCAAGCGATCGTTGCCTGCCCCACCATTAATGAGATCGTTTCCAGTGCCTCCATTCGCAACATCGTTGCTGGCTCCACCAAATAAAAAATCGTTACCTGCGTTTCCAAACAACCGGTTTCTGCTCCCACCTCCAATGAGTCGATCGTTACCGCCGCCACCGAACATTTCATCATTGCCGCTGTTTCCTATCAGGCGATCGTTACCTGCTCCCCCGACAATCGTGTCGTCGCCAGATTGGCCGGAAATAGTATCCGAGCCACCATTGCCAAACAGTGCATCTCCACCACCGGCTCCCGAAATGACATCGTTACCCCCCAAGCCACGAATGGCTTCAGTTTGGGCTGAGCCTGCAAGTGTATCGGCTCCCGAGGTGCCATTGAGAGTTGGAAGTTGGCTGATGTTGTCATAAATGGTCACCGTGACCTCATCCGCAGATTGGTCGACAGTGACTCCCTCTGTAACTCCAGGGGCTCGATCGACTAAATTTGCAGGAACAGAACTAATCGTCCAAGTAATCTCCTCAGGACCTTCGAGTGTCTCGTCGTCAACGATGGGGACGGTGATAGAGGCAGTAAAGGGGCCATTTGCTGGCAACTCTCCACCAACCTGACCATCGACGTTAACGATGATATTTCTCGCATTTACAATAATCGGCGCGCCATTCAAGCCAGTCACAGAACCAGCAACTACCGAAAATTCACCGAGAGCGTTGGGGGCATCAGTCGACAGTAGAAAAGACGTACCAACAGTCTGGTCTGGAGCTTCTTGAAATGTAAAGGTAAGGGTGTAAGAGGTACCTGAAGTTTCAATTAAGGTATCCGTGTTTTGACTGATGCTGATGTCGAGGAAGTGTCCGGAGTAATGCTGTTGTAGATGCTCGGAGAAAATAACTTCGGAAGTAGCGTCCCCGATACGTACATCCAGCAGCCAGTTTGAGCCTTCAGGGGTATTACCAACAAGTTTTGATGATGCAGAAATGTTGGCACCAGTCAGACGGTGTAGTCGTTCGATGAACAGCTCACCCATGCCCCCTGCAGCAACTTGGCAGCCATAAAGGAATAGGTCAGCACCCTGCAGGCTATCACCCCAACTTTTGAGTCGATCCAGATAAAAATCCAGTGTGGACAGGTTCAACTGGGCATTTCCCAAGTGCAAATTTCCTGAAGCACCATGGGAAACTAGGTGGAGACTGGAGACACTGGGGACAGATTTTAAGAACTCAGTAATCTGAAGGATTCCGTCACGATCTTTGTCGAGTAACAGAACGCTAGAACTTGCTTGAACGTCGGCAATAATAGAAGAAAACTCGCTAACACGGGAGTCGATAACGACCAGTTGACGAGACGATCTGCTAGGAATAAAACCCCGATTTGTAGCGGTAAAGGTCGAGACGGAAGCCAATGTTTTTCTCCTTAACTCTGAGAATTGACAGCTAGAAAATAACTCATTCAGTCCCGGCAATGCCCTAAGAGGGTGACATATAAATGGGAACAGAATACTTTTACAGCCTTGTGAAAACTTATGCTGAACGTGGATTACAAGCTCTAAATCGAGGCAGTCTGATAGACAGAATGATGCATTTTTATAAGAGTAGATTCATTCACAGCTAGATTTCGATCAAATGCATAGATTGAGACTATCTTTTAAGCCCAGCGCGGGCAAGGTGCACTTCAACAAGTATTTTTCTTACTTAAGAAAATATCAAGTTAGATTCCTTGTGAGCTGCAAGTATATTTCGCTCCCTAATTTAGATGCTTTATCTTATAGAGAAGCGTAAGTGGACATGGAGTTGTTTGCGATCGCTCATCTTATAACAACCTACTTTATTACGAGCTACTCTAATTATGAGCTACTGACGTGAACATGTCACTAGTTATCTAAAGCTAAGGGCTAATCCATCCAGCGACGCATTAGATTAGCCATACTCTTCGTAATTAAGTCAAAATCGTTATTTTTACCTTGTGACTTAAAAATTGAACGGCGTGCTGTATCTAGATCGTAAAGAATTTCTCGTTTTGACGGATCGCGAACCCAGCTTTGTACCCAACCAACAATAGCCCAGCGACTTCCTTCTGTAATGGGCGTAACTTGGTGCAACGTAGATGATGGATAGGCGATCGCGGAGCCAGACTCTAGGCGAAAAGACTGCTGATGGCTAGCGCCTTCGATAATCAATTCTCCACCTTTATATGTGTCAGGAGAAGTTAGAAAAATCGTAAATGATACATCAGTGCGCCATGTCCCGCCCATCATTGCGTTATCAGTATGCCGACCATAGGACATACCTTCTTCATAGCGACTAAACAGAATTGAGTGAATCGATTTAGGCCGTACTGTAGACTGAAACAATAAATTATTTGAAAGAGACTTTTTTACCATCTCTTTCAGAGCTGTAGCATTTGGATCGTTCTTTTTTAGCTGCTGATTATTTTTAACCTTCTTCGCATTCCATCCAGCTGTCTTCTTACCATCAATGAATTCTGAGTTGGATAGCTTTTCTAAAATATCGCTAACCTCATCGGAGCTAAACACATTAGGAATTTCGACAATCATATTGAATTACGTTGAAAGGAATGAGTGTAGAGGAAAAAAGAGGCCGACCTTGAGTAATACTCGATCGACCTCCTTACGTTCTGTTGGAAAGACTCGATGAGATAGCCTTTTCAATCTAGCTGCAAAGTTCCTCGCTTTGAGGAACTTTGCTCAGCTATTTAGAGGAGAAATCCTTCGTCAGGATTTGACACATCTGGCACGGAAGTGAAGCTGTCACTGCCAAGAGCTGATGCATCGACTCCATTCAACCTAGCTAATACCTCACCAGTATTGGTGACTCTTATCTGTGCGGCACTACCTACTTGAGTAATGGTTAGGTCCTCAAAGACCAGTTCCCCTTCAACTAGGCCAATTGAATCCGAACCGACCTCGAAGTCTGTAATAGTATCGCGTCCATCTCCGTTGCCGAAAATGAAGACGTCACTACCTTTGCCTCCAGTCAGTAGGTCATTACCAGTAACGCCCATAATTAGGTCATCACCGGCTCCGCCATCAATCGTATCTCTACCAGCATCGCCGCTCAGCAGGTCGTTACGGTTGCTGCCTAAGACAAAGTCATTGCCGTTGCCTGCAAAGACGAAACCGCCATCAGCTCCATCAATGTCAGAGACAAACAGGTCAATGCTACTATTCGTCGGATCGACGTCGTAGAGGTCGCCGTCTTCGATGAACAGGTTAACGGTTTCAGTACCCTCAGGGATACCATCATCCGCCAATGTCAAGGTGATACTAGCGTTAGCATCGGTCAGAGTGAACTGAACGTTGTCTGCCGTCACAACAGGAGGCCCTGCGAATCCATCAGGCGTTTCGCTCAAGATAGACGGGTCAAACTCCAGTGCAGCGGGACCAGTTTCGCTAGCAATTGCTACGGTAAGACCCTCAGCAGGAAGTTCCCCTTGTACGTCGAAGGTAAAGGTCACTTGCCCACCTTCAACAACCTCAGCAGTGTTGACTTCAAAGCCAACAACAGGGCCGCCAACTCCGCCGTCGCCTGAGTCACCCTCATCAACGGTCAAGAACGCAAAGTTGTCAGTTACAGCCACGTCAGTTGGGGTAGTCCCAGAGTCCAACGGAGTCTGAGATACCAATGACGGGAAGTCTGGATCCGACACGTCGACGATGAAGAGCCCACCAGTAGTGCTGATGAAAGCAAAGTCCTCAGTAGCTACGACGTTTGAGCCGGTATTCAGAGGCAGCTCCAGATTTCCTGCAACTTCGCCACCTTCACCACCAGCTTCGATGACACTGACACCACCTGCAGGACCACCTGCAGCGGAGAAATCACCACTGACTGCTGCCGCTAAAATGGCATCTGCATCAATTCCAGTAGCACTGGTGTCTACAGGGGCACCCAGAGGAGCCAGAGATACGACCTCGTCTACTTCGGGGTTGGCTGGGTCGGAGACGTCGACAATCGTAACGAAACCGTCAAAGGTGGTAACGCCTTCAGGGCTTGTAACAAGGTCCGGGCTGGAAACCAGTAGCTTGTCACCCACTAGCGAAATACCGAAGGCTTGTGAACCAGCAGTTTCAACCGTAGTCACAAAGCTCGGGCTGGACGGATCTGCGATGTTGAAGACCGCAACTTCGTTAGCCAAGAATCCGCCACTGACATAGGCAAAATTGCTATCCGTCGAAATAGCGACTCCAAATGGGTCAAAAGTGCCGTCAACATCACCGGTAAAGTCGAGGGAACCCAAGATATTCCCTGTCGATACATCGACTAGAGTCAAAGATGACGTCTGGGTATCTCTTTCGTCTCCGATATCACCGACCACAACAGCCAAGCCATTCGGAGCAAAGGCGACTTCAGATGCTCCACCAGGAATATCAAGCGTTTCGCTCAACGTAGCTTCGCCGGAATCATTGAATGTACCGATCGCCAGCTCTTCAGTGTCGGGGTTGCTGCTTGCGAACACATTATCTTGAACCGCAATATCTGAAACTCCAGAGGTCTCAAACGCAATATTGGAAACGAGATCGGGTGCATCGGGATTCGATACATCAAAGACAGCTAATCCTTCAACCAATTCTTCAACAGGTTCATCAGGGAAGGCGTCAACAGCAATAATGTCATTTCCGGAACCGCCGGTGATTGTGTCCTGACCTTGACTGCCTTCTATAACATCGTTGCCAGAGCCACCATCAATCACGTCGCTGGCAAGACCACCAGTAATGGTGTCTTGGCCTCTGCCACCTTCAAGGACGCTTCCAACTGCACCAATCCTACGACCCGGACCAGTCGACGCATCAAATTGGAATAAGAACCCAGCAATTTTATCGTTACCGGCACCACCACTAATGGTGTCCGATCCTCGAGAACCTGCTAGTTCATCATTACCGGCTCCACCAACGATGAAGTCAGTGCCATTACCACCGCTAATGGTGTCATTGCCTCTGCCACCACGGGCTTCACCGCCCGCGCTGCCGACCCGGCGTCTTACGTCTTGACCATCAATTTCGATGAGGTCATTGCCGAAGCCACCATCAATGCTGTCAATACCATCACCACCAGCAATGGTGTCATTTCCAGATCCACCCCTGATGGTATCGTCACCGGCATTACCATCCAGCGAATCATCATCTCTTCCACCATCAATTAAGTCATCACGATCGCTACCAAAGATCGTGTCGTTACCTGAACCTCCAAACGCTTCGCCGCCTTCGCCGCCTTCAGATCCTTCGCCGCCTTCGCCGCCTTCAGATCCTTCGCCGCCTTCGCCGCCTTCAGATCCTTCGCCGCCTTCGCCG
>JBCCWF010000407.1:0-6276 GCA_039194035.1 Cyanobacteria bacterium P01_E01_bin.6
CAACAAATGGAAGCATGGTTGTCCGGCTATATGACTCTGCTGTGAGAATCATCCCGCATTTCAATCGTCTGTGACTATCCCGTTTACCCGATTCCCCGAACTTTGCCAAGTCGTGTTTATTTATGCTTAGGGACTTGCTAGAAAATATAGATGGGCGGCGGGCTTAGCTCGCCGCCCATCTATTGGGTATCTTTTTTATTTGCAGATCCCTTATCTGCTCATACAAAAGAGCAATGGGTGCTCACTGCTGTAGTGAGCAGTGCCTCATAGGCTTTTGGTGAGATGACGTATGAGCCAAATCTATTGAGGTGAGGATTGGGCATTTGGGCATCAAAAACGACGAACTGACGCGATCGCAAATGTTCGACAAGCTTAACCATAGCGACCTTCGAGCCATCAGGGATGCGGTAAAACATCGATTCCCCGATAAATGCACCGCCGATCACAATGCCTAAAATACCGCCTGCGAGTTCATTTCCCTGCCATGTTTCAAAGCTATGAGCCCAGCCAGCTTGATGCAGTGCATAGTAAACTTCTTTTAGCTCATTCGAAATCCAGGTTGTATCTCGGTTTGCACAGCCTTCTACAACGGTGTCAAAGGCTTGGTCAATGGCGACGGTAAATTGATTCTGGTTCAAAACTCGCTGGAGCGATCGCGGATAACGAAACCGTTCATCTAATGGGATCAGTGCACGCTCTCGACTGGCGTACCATTCCAGCGGACTTTCACTGTCATTGGCCATTAGAAAATAGCCTTGGGCGTAACCGTTGATTAGATTGGGGATGCTAAACTGCATGACATATGCGCACGGATGGTACTAAATGATGACTGAGCCTGTCAAACCGATTGTGTTGCCTCCTGCTGATAATGTTATGCAGGAAGGGCAGTGGTTACAAGCATCTTTGCAGCATTGGTTAGACGATGAGTTCTTACCTGAGTTGATTAATGAAGTGATTGCACAGCGAGCTGCTCAGGTTTTTGTGCGTCAGCGAATGGAAGGCGAAAATGAGGTTGGGGCATTGGTGATGGCTATTGTCACTGAGCTTCAAGCGTTCGATTTTTCAACAAGCTTCTATAGCGAGTTTTCTGTGGCCAATGCAATTGGTGATTTATTGCTGGATAGCCTTGGCATTGATCGATGCTGCGGTCGACAAACGACCCACTCTCCAGAGCAATTTCATCAGTTGCCTTAATGGTAGTTGGGCGATCGCCCTATTTTCTGGGTTGAACGACCCTTGGGGAAATGGCTCGGGTCAGCAATTTTCTAGAAAGTCCCTTAATAATAAAAAGATAGGGAACCCAACGAAATTGGATTCCCTATCCTTTAGAAAAAATTTATCCAGTGAATCAATCGACGATTACCAGCTGGACTTAACAACACCAGGCAATAAACCCTGATGTGCCATGTCTCTCAATGCAATCCGGCAAAGTCCAAAGTCACGATAGTAAGATCGTGGGCGACCTGTCAGCCAGCAACGGTTACGAACTCGAACACGTGCGCTATTGCGGGGAAGCTGCTGTATTTTCCGATGAATCTCTAGTTTCTCTTGTTGAGTAGAAGCTTTCGCAAACTGCTCTTTCAGTTCTTCACGTTTCTCTGCATACTTCTCAACTATCTTTTTGCGCTTGATATCCCGCGCAACCATGCTTTTCTTAGCCATGAGGCACTTTTTGATTCCCAGATTTATACGGCATTTCCTATCATAGCAAACTTCTCTAGTATTGCCGATAGAATTGATGATGCCTTTCCGATGGGATCTGCCGATATGGGGTGCTCAGGGTCGAGTTGTTTTTCTATCAGCAGACCTCTCCTCCCTCAAGATGGAAGACATGTCACGGTTTAGGTGTGCCCCTACGGTTAAAGCATTCGGTTAAAGCATTCTTGTAGCTTATACCTCGCCCACATCCAGATCTACGGCTTGTGCCGAAGGAGAAACTACAGTTTCCACATCGGATGTGTTTAAGTTCCTTGTATGGCTTGTATTGTAAGCCGGGATGCTGAGGCGCGGAGTGCCCCAGCATCCCATTAATTCTTCCCAGTTGAAGTTATCATGCCTCTTTCACAATTATCACAACACAAGGTCTGCTTGTTTTACTACGGTTTCCGTAAAAACGATTGAATTCAGTGTAGCCTTGAGAAACTTGTAGCCCCACAAGGATATAAGAGAATGATTGTGGCCGATACTGAACATTCGAATCAACTCTCTAAGTTCCTAGAGTATTGTCGAGAGTGCCAACCGCACTCTAGTGAGCGCATTCAACGCTTCTTTGAAGGAGTCGTTTGTTTCCCATATGATCAAGAACTTTTGCTTCAAGCGTATCTGTACTTGAACATGAGTCAGCTTTTTGGGGATTGCGATCGCCTTCTATTGTTTGAAAAACCTCCCTATGGGGAATATACAAATATCGGCAAGTGCGACTTTGTATATCTCACCAAAGATGAACATATTTTGCTGATTGAAACGAAATACATTGATACCTCAGCAAGCGGCGATACGGAGCGAAAGCGCCGCAACAAACACCGCAATAAAGTGATTAATCAGGTTCAATCCTTGACGCAGACTTTCTGTGATTATTGGGAGTTTCGACCTGATCAAATAGAAGGCGCTGTGTTTACAACGGATCCTTCGATTGCTAGTCGCAGTGATAAGGCAAATATTCAGAGCCGCTGTATTACGACTCAGGCCTTGTATGAATGGCAAAACAGGTTTGACTGTTAGAACGAGGAGCTTTTGCTGAGTCATACATTTGCTTAGGAACTGTAGGTGCGACCTTTCCAAGAGCCACCTTTGCCTTGCCAATGGCGGAGGGCAGAATCTAGGGTCATGAGTGTGTATAGAAACGCGATCGCCGGGAGAGCTAGAGCATAGAGTGGTGAGCACTGATAAAACCGCACCATAGGGAAATAGGCGATCGCCATCAATCCCCAGGTGATGCCCCCGGTCATCGCGACTAGGGGGGTGCCCGTGACGAGTCCACCGAGGAAGGCCAGTGGGGCAACCCAGTAGACAAGAATCATGCCCAGGAGGGTTCCGATGAGGAGCAGTGGAGAATAGTTCAGCTGAGTGTAAGCCGTTCGAGCTACCATATCCCAAATCGTTTTGAGCGTTGGGTATGGACGCAAGCTAACGGTACGTGAACTCAGTCCCAGCCAAATAGGGTGATAGTTACCTTTTGAGGGTGATGTCGTGGTGGAATCAGCTTGCTTCACCCGCTGAGCTAGCGTGCAATCATCAATGAGGGCATCGCGAATGGATGAGATGCCACCAATGCGCTGCAACGCTAGGGTGCGAATGAGGACACACCCACCTGCAGCGGCAGCAGTTTTTCGACTGGGCTGATTGACCCATCGAAAGGGATACAGTTTTTGGAAGAAGAATACAAAGGCCGGTATGAGCCATTGTTCTGGCAAACTCTCGCACCTGAGACGTACCATCACTGATGCCAAATCCAGGGATTGGGTTTCGGCTTTAGTGACAAGGCGACTTAGGTTTTGGCTGTCGTGCTCTATGTCCGCATCAGATAGCAGAATGTAGTCTGGTGCTGGCGATCGCCCCATAACTTGCTGGGTTCCTTGCTCAAGGGCCCACAATTTGCCCGTCCATCCTGACGGAAGAGGCTCGGCTGGGTAAACTTGGAGTTGATAGGCTTTCCCTAGTGACTGAACGGTTTTGTGAGCGATGTCTGCGGTGCCATCGGTGCTGTGATCATCGACCACAATCACGGATACGTGTCCGGTATAGTTTTGGGTTAAGAGCGATCGCAGTGTTTTGGGCAACACATCAGCTTCGTTTCGAGCTGGGATGACGACACATACGGACGGATGGGTTACTAGAGCTGATTTCTTTGAGCTGGCTATGCTGTCAGACTCGGCTTCTAAGTGCTGATCGGTGCGCCAAAATTGTCCTCGAAACAGGAGGAGATAAAGCCAAATAACTAGCGACAATATCGATAAGCTGAGGACAATCATCATTCAGGATTCACCCGGCCAAACATTCATGATCAAGAATAACGATGTTGTGTGACGGATGCCTTATTTCGTCGAAAGTCGCGAGATTTCGTTGGGCGTTGCGATCGCCGTGCGCACGAGATCGGCTAGCTGGTCAGCACTATTTTCAACGGCTAAATTTCCTGCGGCGATCGCCATGGAATTGAGTAGATCTGAATTCTTTAGGAGTTCAAGCACACTATGTTTCAGTGTGTCCGCAGATAGGTCAGCCTGTTGATAAAGGCGTGCGGCTTGTGCATCAACAAAGACTTGGCCGTTGTAGGTTTGATGATCCTCTGCGGCATAAGGATAGGGAATCAAAATTGACGGTGTATGGGTGATGGCGAGTTCGGTCAGGGTTCCTGCTCCTGCACGGCTGACGGCTAGATCGGCTCGTTTCAATAATGCAGCCATATCAGCATAAAAGGGCTTTGCAAGGTACTGAGGGTGTTGCAGGGCTTCCGCATCAGGATCGTTAGTTCCCGTGAGGTGGACAACCCAGGCACCTGCCTCAAACCAGGCCGGTGCAGACTCTCTGACCAAGCGATTGACGGCAACAGCGCCTTGACTGCCGCCCACAACAACAATGAGGGGGACACCATCAGGAATTGCTATGTCCTCCAAATCGGCGTCTGACGCTTGATGCAGAAATTGTGACCTTACCGGAGTGCCAACGGATAGACATGTTGCATGGGGCAAATATGAGATGGCAGCATCAAACCCAACGCCAACGACGCTGCACCAGCGGCTGAGCCATCGGGTGACCTTTCCGGGTATCGCATTTGATTCGTGTAGGATAGTGGGTAAGCCCAAGAGTCGTGCTGCAAGAATGGCTGGAGCTGCGATGTAGCCTCCGGTTGTTAAGACGCCGCTAAATCCTTCTGTTTTGAGTAGGGTGCGGACCTTTGCTGTGGCAAGGATGAATCGAACAATGGTTCGAATGGTGCCTAATCCTAATCCTGATTGAAATCCCTCAACGTTAATGATGTGGAGTGGGTATGATTTGGGAACAAGCTGGTTCTCTAGCCGTGTTGCGACCCCGAGCCACTCAATCTGAAAATCGTTGAGGGCTTCGGCGGTAGCGATCGCCGGAAAGAGATGTCCTCCTGTGCCGCTTGCTGCGACTAGGAGTTTTTTTGGAGTATCAACCACAGTGTTTTGTTAATCCTCGTTCAATAGCAGGCGACTATCCAGTTTGCATCAATTCAACGTTATTTTTCAACGCGACAGGTTTTTGGGATGATCACCCTGTTTACCTGAGGTTTCAGAATCAACCGCGTGAAATGACGTATTCATAACGATGAATCTACATTGTCGATTAGAATCTACCGTTAAATAACCTATCATTCAGCATGTCAAACTCTGCACACAATCGATATCAGTTTTCCAACTCATCTATGTCACAGGGAATGTCTCAACCATCGTTGCCTTGCTCCAAATCTCATCGACTGCCAGGGATGATTCGGTATGGAATGGCTTGTCTAGAGGTCGTTGCCGTGACGATCGCCCTATCGTGGGCCGGAGTAGCGAGAGCCGATTTGCAGCCACCGGAAACAGCACCAGATGACTTGGTTCAACTGTTAAGCGAGATTGACATGGCGGCCAATCGTCGTGACTTGGATCAAATCATGCAGCACGTGAGCGAAGAGTTTACCCATGCTGATGGCCTAGACTACAACACGTTACAAGAGGCGACACAAGCATTCTGGGATCGTTTTGATTCTCTTAGTTACAACACAGAACTCATTGGATGGGATGCAGAAGATGATGTGTGGACTGTAGAAACGCGCACAACTGTGGTGGGCTTAGATGTCATTGGGGGGCGCTCGGGACGGCTACGTTCAGTTGTTGAGTCGCAACAGCAATTTGACAATGCTTTAATGGTGAGTCAAACGATCACCCGTGAAGAAAGTCAGCTCACCTTGGGAGATAACGCCCCTATTGTGGATGTGAATCTTTTTGAGAAAGTGGGCATGGGTGAGTCCTATAGTTTTGATGCAATTGTGCTTGAACCCCTGGGCGATCGCATCCTTTTAGGGACAGCCTTTGATGAACCTGTTGACGTAAATGGGTACATGACGCCAGCCATTATTGATTTAGATTTATTATCTGCTGGGGGACTCTTCAAAGTCGGTGTGGCTCCTGCTGAGTTAGGCGATCGCTGGGTTTCTGCGGTGGTTGTGCGTGACGATGGCATCACGGCGTTGACCCGTCGACTTCAGGTGGTGGCTCCAAGCGAAGCATCTGATGATTTGCAGGCAGAATAGCTAAGGGACTTGCTAGAAAA
>JBCCWF010000408.1:0-6253 GCA_039194035.1 Cyanobacteria bacterium P01_E01_bin.6
ATTTGACTGACCAGAAGATATTGACAATAGTCCAGGCGGCTTACAGAGTCGTTCATTGATTGACTCTAGCGAATGATTCCCTGTTTGTGGCTCTACTGCTCCTCTCGCTCTGCGTAAGTCCTATTGAGATTAATTCAGCCCAATCAACTCTTAAGACCGATAAGGATTTCCTAACACTAAAGATTTCTTAACACCAAGAAAGATAAAAGAAGGCGCATCATTGATGCGCCTTCTTTTATCTTTCTTGGTGTTCGCTAGCCCAAAAGCAAACGAGACGATTTCTCAGAAATGGGCATGAAATAGAACCGGAAAGTATTTTGGTGGAGGTAGCTGCGCCACCACCACTAAAACCTCTCGAAGTCTTTTAGTTTTCATTCCTTAGGAGAAAACTTGTCTATGAGTTGATCTTTCTGTCCCATGACCTGTTCTTTTAGAGAAGAAAAGTCGTTTGACAGCTCATTTCTGCTCGATGCCTTCAACAGGTAACGATAAATGAACCAGGCGGAATACCCAAGCCCGATAATTTCAAAACTAGGTGCCAACAGAGGGATTTCATTAATTGCGCCCAGAATTGCGAAAGCAACTTTTGCCGTCAAAATGATGCCCAAGAACAAGCCAACGGTAACCAAAGGCTGTCTGTATTCGCTAAAGAAATCTGAAATATAGCCAGGAAGGTCTTTTAGAAATGTTGATGCTTGCTCTCCAAGCTGCTGCCACTGCTCTTGTGCTTGCTCAGAAGACGAGAGCTTTCTCAACGTACCCGAGTCGGGTGTTTCAAATTCAGTAGAGGATTCTTGCTTAACTTCAGGATCCATATGTCCCACACCTTATGAACTAAACACGTTTGGAAACAATAATTATGTTATTTGATATTGGATGAATATTTGACTCAGGTCCACTTGAAAGCAGACTAGAGTCAATGCTTAGAAACCGTTTCCCTCTTCGTTTATCAACCACCACGAGGCCAGCAAATTAGAGGTGTGACGTGCCCTGCACCATCCATTGACGCTGCATAGCAAGAACAATCACTCAGCCATGACCATCCTTGTCAAACATACTAGACCCTAAACCACCGTTTTGAGAATTGCAAGCACTGTTCGATAAGAAGATTTGTCCTGTGGGAGCCATCGTTATAAGTAGGCTAGGAGATGTGCAAAAATCGAATCATTTCAATCGTGTAAGGTGAGTCAACCAATACCCCATTTTTCTTCCAGTGACCCAATTGCAACGGTTGGTGATTGTTCCGAATCAATTTGAGCATCAGCTCATCACGCTGACCACGTCGCAGCAGCATTATTTGCGGCGAGTGCTGCGGCTTCAAGAGGGCGATCGCTTCATTGCCGTAGACGGTTCAGGACATTGGTTTCTCAGCGAACTCTCTTCCTCCTCAGAGCAAGCGACTGTCATCGAAGAACTCGATGGATGTACTGAGTTACCAGTCACGGTCACCTTAATCATTGCAATGCCAAAGCAAGGAATGGACGACATCGTGCGCCACTGCACTGAGTTGGGTGTTACGACCATTCAACCGGTGATGAGCGATCGCACCGTACTAAAGCCGAGTGCTCAAAAAGTCGAACGTTGGCAGCGCATTGCGGAAGAATCGGCTGAGCAATCCGAGCGTCGTTTTGTCCCTCAGGTGTTGTCGCCCTGCCCATTTCACCACTGCTTGAGTCAACTGGCGATCGCCAGTTCTCTGCAGGATAGAGTCGTTGCTGATGTCAACAATAAACAGGACGTCGAACAGGACGTCGAACAGGAGCAATCAGGATACTTGCGAGCGGGATACTTGCGAGCAGGATACATGCAAGCAGGATACATCTGTGTCGCACGGCACGATGCGCCTCATCTCTTGCATATTCTGTCTCAACAAAGCAAGACCCGGTTCATCACGACTCTATCGACACACGTTCAAACACCAGATGCTCAGACCGAAGGGCAACTTGTTACACTCAACAGTCCCGCAGAATGGGTGGTTGCAGTTGGGCCGGAAGGGGGGTGGACTCCCGAAGAAATAGACCGGGCGATCGCCCACGGCTATCAACCCGTATCACTGGGTCAGCGCATCCTTCGGGCGGTGACAGCACCAACTGTCGCACTATCTCTCATCTCATCGATACTTGAGCAAGACATTAAGTAATACGTACTTGGACGTCATTAAAAAAACAAAACCCCAAATCCTGTGCTGCCTGCTGAGCGGGCGGCACCGGATTTGGAAGGTTACGTTTAATGATGGCTAGCTACTTATTCCTGATTATTTGGTTTATCCCTGTAGAGATTTAAATGATGATCCTGGATAGGAAACGTTTCTGTTAGGGAATAGCGCGTATTCCTGGTGCCTTTTTTTAAATTACTGATTGCTTCACGCTGGGGTGAGATATTTTTCATCAAGCTGGGCAATGTCTAAAATGTGGTCATTGTTCAATTGGCGATGTTATCGAGATTCGTCTCAACAAACCGCGTCCCACCGTAAAGAACGGTTTCTAAACCATGATTGATAAGGTTTCTGCCGCGATTGAGCGGAAAGATTATAAGACAGCGGCTCGATTGCTCAAGCCGTTACTCACAGAATCCCCAAAAGATCCTTGGGTGCAGCTTTACTATGCGCAGCTTCAAGAATTCTCTGAGAAAAGGGATGCCGCAGAAAAAGTCTATCTGCGATTGCTCAAAGGGGCAGAAAATCCAAAGGTCGCTCTCCAAGCTCGTCGAGGACTGGATCGTTTGGCAGCATCAGCCAAGGAAAAACGACAGGAGGCGATCGCAAAGGCACAAGAAGACCCCACCAATGCAGGAACGGGGTTTTTGGTGTTGGAAGCCGTGACGGGTGAACAACGAGCCATTGTTGCAAAGAGTCTGGCTAAAGTTTTGAACTTGGATGTATATTCAGCCCAATTTCAGATTCCAAGTCGTGGATGGCGACTCTATCGGACGGGGTCGTTTGCAGAACTTCGGGTGTATGGCGACGAACTGCAGCAGGCAGGAATTCCCGTTTTTTGGAAGTCTTTGGCTGAGATCAAGGCGATTCACGTATTTAAGGTTGACTACCTGAAGTCAATAGATAATCAGCCCACGGTGGTCTGTCGAAACGAATCTGATCAAGTGGGTCATCTCGCATTTCAATGGAGCGACGTGACTCAGGTGGTGAAGGGGCGGCTGCCGATTTTTGAAGATGTTGTAGATCTCGATGCATTTAAACGGTTGAAACGCCGAGAACAGACCCAAGACTATACCCAAATGTGTGACTTACACTTACCGGGACGGAAAAGTATTCTGCGATTTTGCGATCGCACCTACAAGTTTCGGAAAGGGGCGCCAATGGGAGAACCAAGCAATGCGGCTGTCAGTAAATCACAAAGCAGCATTCGTCTCCAATGGAATCAAATGATGACGACATTGAGTGATCGAGTGGGCGATCGCCCGACACATACAGAATTCAACTCGTTTGCCGAAACGGCCTTCGACCATTTGGACTTATTAGAGCCAATCGCCACCCACATCGAGATCTTTCGAAAGGATCAAACTCTTTGGGATCCGGCTTATCAGCTGTATAGCGGTCTAGCCTTTTGAGTCGCCGACAGGAATCAATCCTCTCAGACTAAAAATAAATAAACCCAAACCAAGTTGAGAACTTTAGTTCTCAACCTAGACGAGGTTTAGTATGGTGTGGAGTATTCGTTTTTTTAATGCTCTCATCAAGATGATTCACCTGCGACCGACCCAAGAAACTGACCTCGATTTTGTGTTTGCTGCTGAATCAGATGCGGAAAATCGTCCATTCATTGGGCATTGGACGAAGGAAAAACACAAAACGGTACTCACCGATCCCGATCATCAACACTTCATCCTGGATCGAGACATCGACCACAAACAGGTTGGATATCTCATCCTTCAGGGACTGACTGACATCAATCGCATGATTCAAATTCGGCGCATTGTGGTGACGGAGAAGGGACAAGGATATGGCCGACAGGCACTCCGACAGGCCAAAAAAATTGCATTTGAAACCTTGGACACTCATCGGCTGTGGCTTGATGTGAAGACGTATAACCCTAGAGCGCAGCATCTCTATGAATCCGAAGGGTTTGTGGTAGAAGGGACCCTGCGAGAATGCATCAATTTGGGCGATCGCTTTGTGTCGTTGACCATCTTGTCTATCCTGCGTCACGAATATCAGAGTCTCAATGGTTAGGTCTCAATGGTTAGGTTGAGACTTATCCTGACTGGGCTATTGAAATCCTATCGCCAGAGCAATCTCAGACCAAGCCACTTGAAAAACTCTTGCATTGTATTGAACATGGCACTGAACTAGGTTGGCTGCTCGACCCAGAAGCTGATAGCATCCTGACCATTTCCTCAGAGTCTCGCATCAAGCTATATCGCAATAAAGACCCCTTACCCACGTTGTCTGGTCTGAAGTTGGCAGTGTCTGCTATCGATGTCTTTAGCTGGTTATCATTACCGGAGTAATGGCTTGTATTTTAAGCCGGGATTCTGGGGCGCTCTGCGCCTCAGAATCCCGCTAAATTCTTCCCGGCTTAAGTTATAAGCCCTTCTATAAGCCCTTCATTACAACTTAATTGCAACACAACGTTTGTTCTGCAATACAGTTGGGAATTCATGAATTGCCTGGGCGATCGCCCAGGTACCAGCGAAAATCGATAAAGTAAAAGAGTGTAAATCATTCTCAGAAAGCGTTCAGGCAGGGCACAGTATTCATGCGTGTAATTTTAATGACAGGTAAAGGCGGAGTCGGCAAGACATCCGTGGCAGCAGCAACAGGTCTGCGCTGTGCTGAACTAGGATATAAAACTCTCGTACTCAGCACCGATCCAGCACATTCGCTGGCTGATAGTTTTGATATGGAGCTAGAACATGCTCCAAAGCAGGTCAAGCCAAATCTGTGGGGAGCCGAACTGGATGCGTTGATGGAGCTTGAGGGCAATTGGGGTGCTGTCAAGCGCTACATTACTCAGGTGCTACAGGCTCGTGGTTTGGAAGGAGTCGAGGCAGAAGAACTCGCCATTCTCCCTGGTATGGATGAAATCTTTAGCCTCGTGCGGATGAAGCGTCACTATGATGAAGGCGAGTTTGATGTATTGATTATTGACTCAGCACCCACAGGGACAGCGCTCCGTCTTTTGAGCTTGCCAGAGGTGGCTGGTTGGTACATGCGCCGTTTCTACAAACCTCTTCAGGCCATGTCTGTCGCGTTGCGTCCACTTGTAGAACCTTTATTTCGGCCCATTGCCGGGTTCTCACTCCCCAACAAAGAAGTCATGGATGCCCCGTACGAGTTCTACCAACAGATTGAAGAACTAGAACGGGTGCTTGTTGATAACACCAAAACCTCCGTGCGGCTGGTGACGAACCCTGAAAAGATGGTGATCAAGGAATCTCTCCGCGCCCACGCCTACCTAAGTCTCTACAACGTGGCAACAGACATGGTTGTGGCCAATCGAATCATTCCCGATTCTGTCACTGACCCCTTCTTTAAGCAATGGAAGGAAAACCAAGAGAAATATCGCCATGAAATTCATGAAAACTTCCATCCGTTGCCAGTAAAAGAAGTCCCTCTCTTCTCGGAGGAACTATGCGGAATGGCAGCCCTGGAGCGCCTCAAAGAAACCCTCTATGCAGATGAAGACCCGAGTCAGGTGTATTACAAAGAGACCACCCTCAGAGTTGTTCAAGAACAAGATAACTACAGCTTAGAAGTCTATCTCCCTGGTATTCCCAAAGACAAAATCGACTTGAGCAAGTCTGGAGATGAACTCAATATTACGATTGGCAACCATCGTCGTAACCTTGTTTTGCCTCAAGCTCTGGCAGCACTCCAGCCCTCAGGAGCCAAGATAGAAGATGATTTTCTGAAAATTTGTTTTAAGGAAGCAGCGAGGGTCTAAGTTGCTTCCTGTGATGTCAGCATGAACTATCGATTAGACCGCTACTGACAACATCATCAAATGGCTTGTCGGTTTCTTGGAAGGGAAACACACCGTATGAACAAACGCTCAATTGTTTGTTCATACGACTTGGCAACGTTTACAGAGGAACCAGGGTTTGGGGCGTGCAACGCGCACCCCAAACCCTGGTTCCTTCATCGCAATTTGAGAAGGTAATTGCTCAACCCAGTAGCCAATCGTGCTGTTGTAAGGTAAGAGCGCGGGAAATGGCATCAAAGGCAGAAATACCCTGACGCTGTGCCGTATTAACAATAGAACGCACCAATGCGAACAATTCTGTTCCCCAATCC
>JBCCWF010000409.1:0-6251 GCA_039194035.1 Cyanobacteria bacterium P01_E01_bin.6
CTCACAAGGCACAACTTAGATGTTCAAAATAGTGGCTGTAACCCATTGCCTTCGTGCGATTTTTGCAAAAATCTCAAGATCCTCGTTTTGTTAAGAGCTCTTTATTCATAGGGGTTTCAGGAGTTTTCTGCACCACCAAGGACATGAGACATACCATGCTTTTGGGACGTGAATGGTCTGTTTTTTATGGTTCTGGGCAAGCTTCTTGGGACTTCAGAACGCACCATTTATTTCGTTAGCTAGCAATTTTGTTTATAGCAAGCAATTAAACTTAGCAACTTTAGAGGCTGACTGAAAGGCACCCCTCCGGGTACTATCAAATTTCCTGCCCAGATTTTAAGCTTTAAATATTCCTAAAAAAATAATTCATTTTAACTTATTGGATATCAATACTCTCGAGACTTTCTTTAATTAAAAGATATTTACTATTTAAGGGTAAATCATGATCTATAAAGAAACTAACGAGCAATTGATGGTTACTAAAGAACGAGTCTAATCAGCGTGAAACATCAATCAGCTTGGAGATTTATTGTATGTTTTCCTATGAACTTGCAAGTGTTTCAGGTTACTTCTCAACAGCAAATTTAGCTGGGGTTTTAGGAGATTTTTTTGCCTGGATATTTACACTGTTAAGTCCATTTCTGGTAATACTTTCTTTTATCAGTCTTCCTTTTACGTGGAGTAAATTATCAACTTTTCGTGGGCTATTTGTACTCTCGGACTACAGAAGTCTATGTGCTGTTACATTTGCAAGCTTGATGGCGAGTCGGGCAATTATTTTGTCATTTATTTTCGAGAATAGGGAAGCGACTTTACTCTCATCAAATAGCTTGGCCGTATGGCTTAATACACTCTTTGAAAGTTCTTGGCTAATCAGCTACGGACTAACCTTTGCCCTTGCATCCTTCGTATTTGCTACAACATTTGTAAGATCTCTTTCAGCTAGAGAAGCTAATCAAAGGCGTAAAATAGCTCAGAAACTTGCCCTAAGTTTACTGTTAGGTTTGGGTTTAGCTAGCGTCGTTTTTGTAGGTGGAGAGACACTAGTATCTTTGTGTAAGTCCATAAAATGGATTTCTAAGTTTGATCATTTTTTAGATATAACTCTATTTACAGTAGCTTTATTCTTTCTCCACATCGTTAGCGGTGCGCTTTTGAGACCAGATGATAAACCTATTAAACATAAGATATTTAACTCTGCTCCTGCACTGATGTATGTAATGCTACTAACATCTTGGGTAGTCCTATTATTGAGCTTCATCCATATTATTTTCCAGAAGTTGCAGTTGCCCTCTCTACTAGTAATTGTATTGATAGCTTTCTTGATTAATTACCTAGTGCGTGGGGATTATTATTTTGAGTTAAAAAGATCACTGGATAATGTGGTCTCTGAGTCTAATCGCAATGCCTTAAAGAATCGCTTAAAAAAAGCAAAACATAAGCGTGAGGAAAGGGCTAGAGAAAATACAAAATATGAACCAAAATTTGATCCTGATATTTCAGTGGTCGTTTGTTCGGCTGGAGGAGGTATTCAAGCAGCTGCATGGACAGCTCGAGTTCTAACAGGTTTAGAAGAGCAGTTTGGACCAGAGTTTAGAGATCAAATTATTCTTATCAGTGGTGTTTCTGGTGGGGCTGTGGGGAACATGTTCTATTTGGAGGGTTTTCCTCAATTAGAAGCAGGAGAAAAATCGCCAGATAATAAGTTCGAGGAAGTTTCTAAGAAGATCGTTAAGGCTGCAAGTGAAGACAGTTTGGATGCAACAGGATGGGGATTGGTACACGCTGACTTTTGGAGATTTCTTGGGATTGGTCGATTATTCTTACGAAAGCAATTCCGAGATCGCGGTTGGTCAATCGAACAGAACTGGAAAGACAGCTTTGTTCATAACAACGGATCTTCTCCAACTTTGGGCACCTGGAGAGCTAAGGTAACTAAAGGCGAGATTCCTATGCCCCTCTTCAATGCAACGCTTGTGGAGCGAGGGGAAAGGCTGGTGATCAGTCCACTCCCTAAAGATACCAATGGGCAGAGCCAAAAATGTGTAAAACTTTTAAGCAAAAGAGATTGGCACTCTACTGATCTCTATGAAGAATATGGTCCTGATGCTAACCTTGACATTACGACTTCAGCAAGGCTTTCAGCAACTTTTCCTTATGTTAGCCCGACTTGTCGAGCTGGTGTTAAGGGTGAAAATAAAAAAGGCGTCAGTGCCGTTCATGTTGTTGATGGTGGATATTTTGATAACTTTGGGGTATTTGGAGCGCTTGAGTGGTTATACGACCAGAATCTAAATTCTAAGGATACACGTAAGGAAATGGTTATAGATAAGATTTTGTTTCTACAAATTAACTCTTTTCCTGAAAACTTGGTTGATGAACGCCAGGAAAAAACAAATAATGGTTGGTTAACTTCACTTATAGGACCTCTATTAACTGTTATCAATGTTCGTGCAGGAGCACAAGCAACTGCTGCCAACCTTGCTTGTCAAGCTTTTGGGAACGAAATGGGCCAAGATAAATTTTGCTACTACAATCTCTATTTCCCTAATAATAATGATGACGAGCCAAAGTATGACCCACCACTTTCTTGGAAACTTACAGAAAAAGAAAAAAAGATGATTAATCAAGGTTGGGATAAATGGTGTCAAGCAAAGCTAGGTGAACTTAAAGAGAAGCTGGCTTTTAACTAGATTCATTCAGTACCTATAAGGAGTCTGCCTTATTCTGTCAGCTAATCTTGAAGTAAGTGTTCTCAGCCTAATATTGCCTATGCGCGCCGACCGAAAAAGCGCGCGTTCATCATATATGCATTTCTGTCAGCTCGAATGTAGCTGCATTAGACGGTGAGTAATCTAGCCAACCACCCTCCAGGAGATCGTCGCTTGTGGAGGGCGCACTCCCTATTGCACCTACGATTCCCCACCGATAATTTTTTGGGAACACACCATGCTCATAAATTCCTTGAAGCAAACGATCTCAGCCTAAAATAGTTCCTAGTTCCTGAGGCGGGCACAGACAAAGCCCCTGAACTATCGCCTAACCCTACGCAGGAGCGGACGGAAGATTATGCATACCTAATTGCTATGACTTTGACCGCCGCTCAGCTTCACCGTTGGACAGCAAAAGCCATCTATGTGAACGAACATAGAGCCTGCTGCTTGGCAGCGAAGTTTTGTCAAAGGAATTTTGTAATTCAACGTCAATGGTGTATCTGCTACGTAAAGCCTTGAGATAAAAAGCCTATGCAGAGATATAACCCGCTTTCCCCTGCTGAAAATTTAGAGGAGAGAAAACAGCAGGCTCTTCATCAGTGCGATCACCTTATTAAAGATTTTGCTAAACGAGCTGATCGTCACAAAGTCAGATACAAGAGGCTTCAGGTTACTAGTATTGCGTTAGCTGTCTGTACAACCATTCTTTCAGCTTTGTCTGCTAGTAAAGTTCTCGGGCAGTTGGATTGGATTGTCCCTGCTGTAAGTGGTTTAGCAGCACTTTCCACAACGCTGTTGAGTCAAACAAATACACAGAAGATGTGGGTGCAGTCTCGTAATATTTCTCAGCAGTTTCAGACACAACTTTTTCTTTATCTACAGTGCAGTGGGGAGTATGCAAATATCCAGGACGATTCAGAACGACTGCAATTATTCTCGAAGCGTTTAATGGAGGTTTGGTCGCAAGCACAAGAGAATTGGTCACAGCAAGCATCTTCTGGAAAGTGAACAAGTGGCTGAAAGCTGTAACATAAACATCAATTTGGTCATTAAGGACGGGATCGCTCATACTAAATGGTAAATCCCTTTGAATCTAGGAACTATCTATGTTGTTGCAAGAACTGAGAGCACAAATCTTCAAGTTGCCGCCCAGCGATCGCCTCGCACTGATCTCTGCTATCGTTGAGTCCTTGCAAGATACAACTGTTGCTCAACCAGACCGCTCTAGTGCAATTCGGCGGATGAGGGGGTTGTTAAAAACAGAGCAGCCTGCACCGACAGATGAAGAGGTGGCAGTGATGCTGGAAGAGAGACGGGTGGAGAAGTATCTTCAGTGAGAGTTTTAATTGATACCAACATTGTTCTAGATTTCTTGCTGCAAAGGGAGCCGTTTTATCAGGATGCAGAACTGCTGTTTCAGGCAATCAATGTAGGCGAGATTGTCGGCTATGTTACAGCGACAACACTAACGGATATTTTCTATATCTCACGCAGGCACACCCGTAGTGTTGAGCAAGCGCGGCAAGCAGTCTCAGAAATACTGACCGCCATGATGATTTGTCCGGTTGATCGAGTCGTTCTGGAATCGGCTTTCAACTCTGGCTTAGATGATTTTGAAGACGCTGTTCAAATTTTTAGTGCTGTCACTCAAGGATTAGAAGCAATTGTGACCCGTGATGCTCAAGGTTTTTTGAATTCGCCTATACCTGCGTTATCTATCCAGGAGTTGTTGCAGCAAGTCAGGCAACAAAATGGTGGTTAGATTAGTTGAGAGGTGTAGATTGCGATCGTATTGTCAGCTTGTCGCAAACGCTGTCCAACAATCCCAATGCACCGGAACAAAGTCAAGTGATTGGTAGGTTTCAAAGGTTATCTGTGTCCGGTGATTGGGAACGTTATGCCGCTGCATCTCGGATGAGGCAGTACCTTAAAAGTGATTTGTGAGCGCTGGGAAACTAGACAATATTTGCCTTGCAGTATACTTAACGAAGTTTACAGGTTTTTATTGCGATCTCCTATGAGTCAGCAAACCTTTCTAAAAGTACCTTTTGTATGGGAAGGGCCGGAAGCGGTGATTGAAGTTTCGTCTCGGCTAACCTTTAAACCAGTCAAAGCGATGGACGACCAATTAATTTCAACTGTTACGCGGGTAATGGCTGAATCAGTCGATGCGAGTGATCGTCGCAGAGCATCAGAGCGTGATCCTCGTAAAGCAACTGAGATGTTTTTGAATTCAGCAAGAGAAGACTTCGCGTATCAAGATGAATGGTGGCAGTTTGGGATAAACGAAAAAGAGGAAATTGTAGGGTTTGTACTTCCGGTCATCTTTCCAGGATATGCCAAAGAGGGTTTAGAGGAAGGAACAATCTACTACATGGGAGTTTTGCCAGAGTATCGTGGACTTGGTTTGGCGAACGATCTTTTATCCAAAGGCACACAGATTTTACAGGATGTCGGAGTCTGGCGAGTGTTTTGTGACACAGCGATGGATAATGCAAGAATGATTGCAGCGTTCAAGCGGGTTGGCTATCGGCAGTACGGTGAACCTTTGGAACGCCCGGTTTGATTACTGTAGTTCGCGCGACATAACAACCCTGGTGCAGCGGACGGTATTGAGATATGGGTGTTGAGGCAAAAGAAATCTGCCGCTGCTGACCAGGAACGTTATACGGCAATGACTGAATCCGCATTCATAAACTACCGCCGCGATGACTCTGGCCCAAAGGCCAAGTTGATCGCCGATGCGCTCAGTCGGACATTGTCGCCCGAAGCAGTGTTTCTGGACACCGAGTCAATCGACTTTGGCGACGCTTGGCCCGACCGACTCCGTTCGGCGCTCGCTGCTTCGCGATATGTCTTTGTTGTGATTGGCCCGGACTGGCTCACGGCAGGGGCTAACGACTGGGGTCAACGTCGGATAGACAACGACAATGATTGGGTTCGACAAGAAATCCAGAACGCACTTGGTGACGGAACTAAGACAATCATTCCGCTACTGATTCGTGGTGCCAAGATGCCGCCCCCCGAAGCACTACCGAGTTGCATTGCTGCCGTCACATCCAAGCAAAACATCGAGATTCGTCGTGACTATTGGGACCATGACATTAAGCTATTAACCGCAAAGCTTGGTGCTCAAATGCCTGATCTTGCAAATCTTGCACCAGCAAACCCGTTGGTAAAAGGGTTCTGGGATAACCTTTCGCCGAGCTTGCAAGACGCTATCGTGCTCGCAGCCAACGCGGCCCGCCGTGAAGGCAAGGATATTATTTCGACTCGAACGCTGTTTGCGGCGCTACGCCGATTGCATCCTGCACCGCTACCAGAATTCTTCGACCAAATCCCATCCGAAGCGTTGCCCGAGCCATTGCCCCAAGACTTGACTGCGGACATCAATGCTCACGACTTGGCAAAGTTCTCGAAGTTTTTTTGTTTTAAGAAGAAAAAAGAGACTTAGGCAGGCATCATGACCTCCACAACTTGTTCAACAGATTGCCCTTGGGCAAAGAGCGAGTGACACAACTGCACCAGAGGATGGAA
>JBCCWF010000410.1:0-6248 GCA_039194035.1 Cyanobacteria bacterium P01_E01_bin.6
GCGGCGGGCTAAGCCCGCCGCCCCTCTATTGGTACTTTATTTTCTAGCAAGTCCCTTATAATCTTCGATGTATCGAAGATACAATCGCTCAAAATCGACTCGATTATGCGTAACCAAGCACCAACGTAGAGAGGTGGCAAGTGTAAGTTGCTCGTGATCCGTGTTTCTGATGGTTGATTGTTCAAGCACTGTGGTGACATCCAGTCCCCGTGACCGTAGAAGTGTTGCAACTAATGCTGAAACATCTTCATCGGTATATCTTCATCGGTATAAAGTGCGGCAAATGTTGTCGCCGGGAATGGAATAAAGCTTTCACAGAGGGATGAACATGAGCATCGGGTATCCGATGCTGTTCAATATACCCATTAATTTCTGTTTGATGATCGAGATAAATGGGTTTTCCGCTCAAGATATTGGGATTACGAGTAACGTAGCGTGAGCCTGCTTCTGTAGCCATAGCATGAGGTCGCTTTCGATGCTCCAGTTATATGCCTATCAAAATCAATGAGAGACAATACCCTATCGTAGGGCGATCGCCCTTTCTAGAACATTTGACATCATCTGTCCCGCGATCAGCTGATTTCCATCGGCGTTGAAGTGAATGTGGTCTCGATAGAGCTGTGCTGGATCATCCTGCGTGTTCAAGACCGAGAGCATATCTAGATACGGAATCTGGTGCTGCTGGGTAAATACAGTGAGGCGATCGCGGGCGTCGAGTTCGTAGTCGCGGGGGCCAGGACTGCCCAGCTCTCTGAGGAGCGGTGTCATCACCAGCACGAGGTGTCCGCCTTGCTGTGTCACGATTGATTGAATTTGTCGAATGGCCTCTAGATTTTTGCCGACGCGATCGCCCCCTTCTGCACGAACCACCTCCAATTCTGGAATTGAGGCAGGTGGCAGTACATATCGCCCAATCACTTCAGCCAAGGCAAACGGAGGCCGACGGGCAGGATAGTTGCGATCGCGCCCAACTTGCACAGGGGTCGGTTCCGTCGCAAACAAGTCATCGGTATTGATCAGCAACACCAGCACCTGTGCCTCAAAGCAGCTATAAGCACGAATATACGCCAGTTCATTGCGTGGCCCCCAGGAATTGGCCGAAGCATTCAACACCTCAGCGGTCTTAAAGGGCAGGTTCTCTAAGGATGTCGCAAGGTGGTGTTGGAGCCGGGCAGAAATCGTTTCGTCATGGTCAGTCCACCAGCCTCCATTCGCGATGGAGTCTCCCACGATCAAGACCCGCAGAGTATCCGATGACCGTGTTGGGGCGATCGCCTCTCCTCTCATGGAGTAGTCGTTGATCAGAATACGATTTCCAAATCGTCGCACATCCTGATTGGGAGCCAGCAGGTAACCAATCTGCTCATCCGCAACATATAGGAGTGGATTGCCAAAGCCAAACAATCGCCGTAATGAAATATCCACAACGACGACAACAACAGCCAAAACCGCTAGGCCAACCCACACCACCTCTCGCCCCATCTGTTCTCTCCCGTTTCGTCATCGTCATGAATTGATTGCCTACTGATTGATTGGCTACCGAGGCTAGCCCGTGTCAGCATGCATGGCTGCATCGTTTGACAGTGCGTTGCATTGCTCGATTCCTATTTAGAATGCCAATAGATTACGATGCAATCGGAGTTCTTCTCCTCAGAGCTACTCGCATCGGCTTGTATTAGAAAGCGAGATTCTGGAGCGCGAAGACACCAGAATCCCGTTAAATTCTTCCCGGCTTCAGTTATAAGCCCTCGCATCACTCCACCCTCATCATTAGAATTGTGGTAGTTCTCAATTATTGCCCCGTACCGAGCTTGTTCGAATGATCCTTAACGCTGCCCCAACAAAACACATTTCCACAATGCCCAAATCATCCGTCACAATCGCCATCATCGGTGATGTGCATGACCAATGGGAACCGGAGGACGCTGCAGCACTCCAGCACCTTGGCGTTGATCTCGTGCTGTTTGTGGGGGACTTTGGCAATGAGTCCGTTAAGGTTGTTGAAGCGATTGCTCAGTATGATGCACCAAAGGCCGTCATTCTTGGAAATCATGATGCCTGGTACAACGCAACGGCATGGGGACGGGCAAAGTGTCCTTATAACCTGAAGACAGAGAATCGTGTGCAAAAGCAACTCGACATTCTGGGAGAAACCCACGTCGGGTATTGCAATCTCGATTTCCAACACTTGGGAATTACCGTTGTGGGAGGTCGCCCGTTTAGTTGGGGTGGCCCCGACTGGCGCAACAAAACTTTCTACCGAGAATGGTACGGCGTTGAGAATTTTGAGCAATCTGTTGAGAAAATCAAAGCAGCCATCCATCAGGCTACTTGCGATACGCTCATTTTTATCGGACATTGTGGCCCCACTGGCTTGGGCGATCGCCCAGAAGATATTTGTGGGCGAGACTGGAATCCCCTCGGCGGTGACTTTGGTGATCCTGATTTAGCAGCGGCGATCGCCTATGCGCGGAGCATTGGCAAGTCCGTTCCGCTAGTCACCTTTGGCCACATGCATCATGCCCTCCGCCATAATAAGAAACGCCTACGCGAACAGATCGTGATCGATGATGCGCACACGGTAAACCTCAATGCGGCCCGAGTTCCTCGCATTATTGAACAAAATGGCAACCCCGTGAGAAACTTCTCTCTCGTCACCCTCACTGACGGCACCGTCTCGCATGCTTCACTGGTGTGGGTTAATGCCGACTACCAGATTCAATCAGAAGACGTGCTCTATGAAATGGAAGGGGCGATCGCAACGCACCCATTGCACAAGATCACCAAATTGTAGATTCTTGAACAATATCTGATCTGGTCGTTTTTAACGATAGTTTGCTAGTGTAAGTTGGCACTCAAGATCGGCTTGAGGGCTTGCTTTGTTGCATTCTGTTTCGCATTCTTGCGTCATATGTCGGCGAGTTAGGTCAGCTGGGCGGAACCGAAACAACATAAGGCTCGTCTTTTGCCCATTGCCTGAGTGATCGCTTGGTCAAGCGACTGAATCAAGCGTTCTCTCTCTCCATGAGGGATACCCATGCCACACATTCCAGACCCAAATCATCCTGATGCATCTGACTCGGCTCGTTCGGTGACGCCTGGGTTCTCGGCATCCCTCGCGGCAGGGTTAGATGCCATTGAGAAAAAAAATTACTCTGAGGCGATCGCCCATCTTGAGACGGTCTATCAAAATGCAGAACGGCGTTCTGTCCGGTTGAGGGCACAGATGGGTTTGGTCAAGGCCTATGAAGGAAAAGGGGAATATCAACAGGCGTTTATTCGCTGCAAAGCGTTGTTGAATAGTTCCAGTGAAGCAACGAGAGTGTGGGCAGAGGAGGCTATCAGTGTCTTGAAACAGCGTTATGCCCAGATACCGAAGCCGTCAGAGTTAACGCAAGCATCTCCTTCAAACGATGACCATGCTCAGAAGCAACCTGGGCGATCGCCATTTCTGACAGAAGCATCCACCCTCGTTGACCCGCTGGCGATTAATCAATCGGATCTCCCCTCCCAGCTTTCAACAGAAGCAAAAACGTTAATTGATCCGCCAGACATGGAGCCACCGAGACATGTCAACGAATTTCCAACAGAGGCCTCTACACTGGTTGATCCACTGGCGATTGAGCCATCGGCTCTTCCTTCTAACCTCTCCATGGATGAACCTACTACTCCGTCGCGAGAGTCGGCTCAATCCCCCTCACAACAATCCTTTGATGCCGGAACATCGAGTGATGGGGCAGGTCTAGATGATGCAGCGAATCTGACTGGATTCGTTCCCTTGGAAGAGGTGCCAGACGCATCCCAATCTGCAAACACAACCGTATCTAATCCAGTCCACCAAGACATTACAGGATTTGTCCCACTCCAATCCGACCAGTCCTCCTCGACAGACATCCAGCCTTCAGCTTCTCCACCCTCTCCTAATGACCTTGAACTGACTGAATCAAGCACTGAATCAAGCGATGATCTGATAGAAGAATCGCTGGATGAAAATCCCTTCGCGTTTAACTTAGATGACCTTAGTGGCGCATCGAACGAGGTGAACACGACGGATTACGTCAGCTTTGAGCAGGACAACATTCGTGATCAACGTCGTCTAACTGACTCCGACAATCCTTCTAATGGAAGCAATGGCATCGATTCACCGCATTCAACAACTGACCCATATCCTCGCACTGTTATTCAACCCGACTTTCCTGAATCAACGACATCCAGTCAAAGCGCGTCTCCGCCGTCGAACATTGCGAACGCTCAAGCTGTTGATCCAGAGTTAGCAGCAGCGCTCAACATCTCCATGCCTCGATTAGGAAAACCCCGCTCGCCCCGTAAGGCATCCTCTGATTCGGCAGTCACTCCAACGCCTGAACGGGCTAGAACCTGGAAACCGCTAAAGCCCATCAAACAACTCGAGTTTTGGCTATCGTACGCGTGGACGGCGATCGCCCTCGTCATTTTCTGCACGGCGCTGACACAAATTGCCCTGGCGACAGCAGAACCTGTCTGGCGATTGTTGCGTAATGTTGTACCCATGCCGCGATGGTACTTTCTTCAAAATCGTCCAACCGTAACGGTCATACTCCTATTGCTCATCGGACTGGTAGTTGCTCAGTGGGTCTTGAGCTTCATTCTTGGTCAATGCTATAAAGCCAAGTCTTTGCCAAATCGAGAGCTAGAGCGGCGGAGTCCTGAAACTGTTCGCATGCTCAAACGAGAATGTCAGAAATATAAAATTCCGGTGCCAACATTGAGACTCCTACCCAGTCAGGTACCGTTTATATTGAGCTACGGATTGCTCCCCCGCACCTCCTGTATTGTCGTGAGCCAGGGATTGTTGACTCAGCTGGATGATGCTGAACTTGCAGCACTATATGCCGCTGAACTTGGCCATATTCGACACTACACGACCTTGCCTTTGATGCTCGTGATTGTGGTTTCACAGATTCCGTTTTTGATCTACCGCTATAGCGCGGCCTGGGGCGATCGCCGTCGAAACCTATTTCTTCGTGGTATTGCAGCTGGACTTTCCTCCACCGCCTATGGACTGTTTTGGCTATTCCGATGGCCTGGGCTGTGGCTTGCTCGTACCCGCCAAATTCAGGGCGATCGCTATGCCGTGAACCTGACGGGCAATCCAAATGGCCGTGCCCTATCGCTCACGACAATGACCAAAGGCATGGCTCAAGCCATTGAGCGTCAACGATCTATCGAATCGATTCTCGTCAGCATGGAGATGTTGATGCCGGTGAGTCCGCAGCAGGCGCTGACCCTGGGTAGCGTTTCTATGCATCAGTCCCAGAGCGCTGCTGCACCCGATACTGCCACCGCAGCCGACGCTTCCTCAGCGACACCGCTTAGTCCTGCCTTGTTGACCTGGGATGTGCTGAATCCCTATCGACACTGGCTACTCTTCAATAACTCCCATCCCCTCATGGGAGAACGGATTCAGGCACTCAATCAAGATGCTCAGCACCTGCGGCTACGTCCCAGTATTTCTATTCCGTCGCGTCCCTCTTCTGACATCTCGCCCGCAGGCAAGAAACAACCGTTTTTGCTTCAAATATCGCCTTACATTGGCGCACCGGTGGGAATCGGGCTGGCACTCATTCTTTGGTTGGTGGGGCGCATTGCCGGAATCGTTGATTTCGAGCCACTTGCATGGCTTTGGAAGGACAGGTCACTGTTATATGGCTTTCTTGCCATGGGCTTCAGCTTTGGAACCCTGATGCGCGTCAACGGATTCTTTCCAGACCTCAGCCCCAGCAAAACAGAATCCGAAGCTGCGCTCGTGCCAATGCTTCAAGACCCCAACATCATTCCTCTCAACAGTGTTCCCGTTACCTTTGAAGGACGGTTGCTAGGGCGATCAGGTATGGGCAATGGCATGGGACAAGATCTAATGTTGCGCACCAAAAAAGGGACGCTCAAGCTCCATTGGATATCTCCCATCGGGCCCTTGGGAAACCTAATCATCGGACGAACTCGCCCCACAAAACTAATCGGACGCTCGGTCTCCGTCACCGGCTGGTTTCGGCGAGGTGCAACCGTATGGATTGATGTCGAGAAAATTCGTGTAGACGGACGCACACTAGTCCATAGTAGTCATCCACTCTGGTCAACCCTAGTGGCGATCGCCGCTACGCTTTGGGGAGCCTACGTCATTTATCGCGGTACCCTTTAGGCAACTCCAATCGTATGTTGTAAGGGATCTGCAAATAAAAAAGATACCCAATAGAGGGGCGGCGGGCTAC
>JBCCWF010000411.1:0-6248 GCA_039194035.1 Cyanobacteria bacterium P01_E01_bin.6
CTAGGTTTTAATTATGCGGAGGTACCTATAGGTTGGACGATACCTATCGAAACTGGATTGAACAAAGACAATAAATTAATCATCCAGGCCAGCGTTTTCGCGAACGCTGCGGGCGATATTCGAGATATCTTCGTCGCCGTATCCCCTGGAAATCAACCCGGTCTCAATCTGCTCGACATAGGCCGCCATTGGCAGGGGAACGCCCAGTTCTCGAGCGGCTTCCAGGGCAATGTTTAGATCTTTGCGGTGGAATCGTACTCGGAATCCCAATGGGTAGTCGTTGGTGATCATATTGCCTGAGCGGTTGGTCAGCCCCCACGAACCAGCGGCACCTCCGCCGACTGCTTGCACCACCTTCTCCATATCCATTCCTGCTTTTAGTCCCAGAGCCATGCCTTCCGCCACACCCCAATAGGTGCCCGCAATGATGACCTGATTAATTGCCTTAGTAATCTGTCCAGAGCCAATGGGGCCAACATGGGTAATGGTTTTTCCCATCGCTTCAAACACTGGCAGCGCTCGACTGAATGCCTCTGCCTCACCACCGACCATGATGGAGAGCGTTCCTTTTTGTGCTCCTTCTGACCCACCAGAAATCGGTGCATCCAGCATCGCGATGTTTTTCTCAGTGAGGGCTTGAGCAATCTGGCGCGTGACAGACGGACTAATGGTAGACATGTCAATGGCGATCGCCCCTGCTGCGGCCCCATGAATCACGCCATCATCCCCCAGCATCACAGCCTCCACATCGGGACTATCACTCACACAGGTGATGATAATCTCGGCTCCCACCGCAGCCTCTTTTGGCGATGCTGCTCCATGGCCGCCAGCGGAAACCACAGGCTTCTCTCGTTCTCGTGTTCGGTTATGAACCGTTACCTCATGCCCTGCACGCAACAAGTTGAGTGCCATCGGCGCACCCATCGTTCCCATTCCAATAAAGGCTACTTTCATGCTCTTCTCCTCGATGTCTTGTCCTGATTGTGATGCATGCAATGTTAATGTCTTACGCTGCTAGGTAAATCAGGTTTATGGTTAAAGCGATTGGATACTTAACACTACAAGTGCCATCCCTATTTCGTAAACAAGATGAGATCGAACCGATATTGTGGATCGATACTGTTGAGAGAGTCGGCTTATCTCATTGGGCTGATCACTTAAGCCGGGAAGAATTTAGCGGGATTCTGGGGCGCTTCGTGCCCCAGAATCCCGCCTTAAAAACAAGCTTCTCATCGTTCATTACTGTTGTCACGGGAGTTTTTCATGCTTGATCCCACAACCTTCGGCGTTTTTTTGAGTGCGGCGATCGCCCTCGCAATTACTCCAGGCCCCGGCATTTTATACGTCATGACTCGCACCTTGAAAGGAGGAAAGCGAGAAGGTGTGATGTCTTCATTTGGGACAGCGGTGGGCGGCATGGTTCATGTGTTTGCCGCCGCGTTTGGTATTTCTGTCATTTTTGCGACATCCGCTCTCGCCTTCAATCTCGTGAAATACCTCGGTGCCGCATACCTGATTTATCTGGGCATCAAGACGCTCCGAAGCAGTGGATCGTTGATTGATATGACGACTCTTCAATCTGCTGGGAGTCAACGGGCGTTTCTTCAGGGCATTACCGTTGAAGTGCTCAATCCAAAAACAGCACTGTTTTTCTTAGCGTTTATTCCACAATTTATTAACCCAGAAGGCATCGTATTTGCGCAATTTTTGATGCTGGGAACGCTCTCAATTACCTTAAACACCAGTGCAGATTTGGTGGTGGCATTGCTGGCAGGCCCACTGGGTCAACGACTCGCAACTAATCGCAGGCTGCAAGCAAGACAGCGCTATCTCACGGGAACCGGGCTGATTGCGCTGGGAGGGTATGTTGCGCTAACAGGCAGCAATCAAGATTGACGAACGCTAGAAAAAGCAGTGCTTCAATCGACATCGATTCGGGTGTTGGAGAGTCGTATGGGCGTTGTGAACGCTACTGAGTTCACTCAAAGGGGTGTTGCTTAAGAGCGGGATGAATTCAACAGTCAAAATGAGGCAAGAACATCATCCTTCAAAAGAACAACGTTCTTACAAGAGCATACGACCATCGCCAAGTTCGATAACTTTCGATAACGAAGAAACTCTGCGCTATTAACCTGAAAACCAAAAAACTAGGGAGCGACCCTGAGGGTCGCTCTCTAGTTTTTTAAATTGAGTTTTTTTGCTAATGCAAATAAATTTTTGTTGAGTATTCCCAACGGAGCCTCAGTGATACTACTATATGTAAAGAAACATTATGTTTTTGTTTCTGGATCTCATACTTGCATCTGATTTTTCTCGCTAAGGGCACTTAATTTTAAGTATTAAATGTGTTGTGGCCCATTCAGCTCACATCCCAACGTGAAACGCCTATCAAGAAACGTCAGTATTTTTATGGTTAACATGCGAAGCGCTCATCTATAAGCGCTCACGTAATCCTCTACCAACCCAGGGCAGCAACGTCAATTACCCACTTAGAATCAGGGCTTTTTGAATGATGACACGGCCATTGACTGAATCGCTTTTTTCTTCTGTGCCTGAAACAAGTGAATCTAGTGAAATTGCTTCCTTCTCAAGACTCTGGGCAAAGCGGTATCTTGAAAATCTAAGTGGCGCTGATCCATTGCGACCCGATGAGGATGAGTGGCGATCGCGGCAAGCAGCAGCTCGGTTTCTAAAGAAAGCTCTCCGCACCGTCAGTGCCCAAGCATGGAGCAAGACCGAAGCATTGCTGTTTCAGGAAGTTGCGCGGCACCAAATTGATTTTGAACTGATTGACCCATGGGATATCGCAAAAGACGCCCATCAGATTTATGACCAGGCATTTACTTCATATGCCAAAAGAGTGACCCCTCAGAGGTTTTCAGCCCAAATTTCAGGCTCATTGGGGCAAATTAGAACAAAATATACGTCTGACGATCCAAGAGTCATTGGATTCATCAGTATGCAGTTTCATTACACGGGGCAGATGCTACTGGAATTGCTGGCACCTGAGGATCGAACAGTCGTTCAAAGCTATTTCAAGGTGATTGATGATCATCTGTACATGCCTCTGCGTCGAGCCTATGGAGCCGCAGCGAACCATACTCCCGACTCAGTCGCACTCCAAACTGTGCAACGGCTACTACCTAACAGCAGTGCGATCGCCCACCGTATTGTGGATCGAACCTTAGAGCTTTACCCAAATCATCGTTGCTACACAGGACTTTTGCGCGACTCTGCCGTGAGAGTTTCCAGCATTCGCGATGTGGAAATGTTCCAGGTTTATCTTTGGGTCTGCATTCTAGAGAACAATATTCAGGCGTTACAGCAAGAGTTGTTTCCCCTTTGTGTCATGCTCTACCCCGTTTTGAATGTCCGATGGGAGCTGGTGCGTCAACTGGTGCAGTTGTTAGGTAAAGAGGTTCAGGTTCTGCTAGAGCCTGATCAATTGAAGCTATACGCTCCTTATTACCGAGCGCTCTGGGAGATGTTTTCTCCAGAAGTATTTGCAGATTAAGTAACTCGGTGTTATTAAACTGAAAACCAAAAAACCTGAGGAGCGCCCTGGAGGGGCGCTCCTCAGGTTTTTAAAAAGTGAGTTTATTTATGCCTATAGCGCTCCGCGCTTAAGTTGAACCAATATTTTTATGGAAAGTCGCGCGGAGCACGACTTTCCATAAAAATATATGCCCTAACCTACGTGCGGACTGCTATATCTACTTAGATGATCAAAATACTCATCCCCAGCAGACTCATTCCCAGCAAACTCCGTTCCGGTTTTATTGCATTCCTATTCGTTAGTTGAACACTTAACGGATATTCATCATCTGTTTCAGAATCAGTAACACAGTAGGGACAACTCATCGGCTGTTGTCATACTGGCGACAACACCTCCCAGGTTGACCCTGTTGCTGTATCTGGAGACACACTGATGCTGCTACGTGATGCCCGTGATTATCAAATTGTTTTTCTCGCAACATTTTTATGTCTTGGATTGAACACCCGAGACTGGTCGATTAACCCGTACCACATTGGAGCCGCGATCGCCGCATGCCTCCTAACACAGTGGGCGTTTGAGCGGGCGTTTGACTGGAGGCGACACAGTGATCATTCCTTCCACAGCGACCACCTGCAAATTTCTCAACCCCGGAGTTTACACAATTTCTCAGTGAACAGTGATGCTAATTCATCGCTATCTAAATGGGATATCTTCCTCAACCACATCCGTAGTCCCTTGATCACGGCACTGAGCTTGAGCCTGTTGCTAAGAACGGGACACACCACCACGATGCTCATCGCGGGATGTTTGGCGATCGCCAGTAAATATCTCTTCCGGGCTCACGGCAAACACTTTTTCAACCCTGCCAATTTTGGCATTATCGCTGTTCTTTTATTCACTCACGATGGATGGGTGTCTCCTGGTCAATGGGGTGAAGAGCTGTGGTACGTGCTGCTGTTTGCAGGAGCAGGCGGCATGGTCTTGAAGCGTGTGGGTCGTTGGGATACGACGATTACGTTTCTAGGCACATACGCTACCTTGATGGCCATGCGAATGGTTTGGCTCGGGTGGACATGGGACGTTTGGCTCCATCAGCTGATGAATGGATCGCTGCTGCTGTTTGCGCTCTTTATGCTCACGGATCCGCGATCCATCCCCAACGCACGGCAAGGTCGCATGATTTGGTCGATGGCGATCGCCATCCTCACGTTTATCTTGCAGACTCTATTCTTTGTGCCCGCTGCAGTCTTCTGGGCGTTGTTCATCATGGCTCCCTGTACGCTGCTGATTGACCGCTGGTGTCCGGGCGATCGCTTTGTCTGGAATCCGTCTGCACTTGTGCAAAAAACGCTGTCAGTCCAACCCATCCGCTTAGTGCTGATTGTGGTGGGAGTGGCGATCGCCTCCTTTAGCTTCACGGCTCCCGCCCATGCATTTTGCGGGTTCTATGTGGCAAAGGCAGACACAGATTTATTTAACCAGGCATCCCAAGTCATTCTTGCCCGCGATGGTCAACGGACGGTGTTGACGATGGCCAACGACTTTCAAGGAGATGTGACCGACTTTGCGATGGTTGTCCCTGTCCCTGTGGTGTTAGAAGAAGAGCAAGTTCATGTCGGCGATCCAGCCATCCTTGAACGGTTGGATAGTTTTACCGCTCCTCGACTGGTGGAATATTTTGATGCAAACCCCTGTGCAATTAGGCGACCGCGCTTTGACGACAGGGCGGTGCTGGAATCAGCACAGTCAGCAGCAGTACCTGAGTCTCGGGACGAGGCCTTAGGCGTGACGGTCGAGTCTCGATTTACCGTCGGAGAATACGACATTCTGATTCTCAGCGCTCAAGAATCCAATGGGTTAGAAACGTGGCTGCAACAGAATGGCTATCGCATTCCCAGCGGAGCCCACCGCTTGCTTCAGCCATATATTCGCCAAGGACTTAAGTTTTTCGTCGCAAAAGTAAACCTGGAGGGTTTTGAGCAAACGGGGTTCCAATCTCTCCGCCCATTGCAGATCGCCTATGAATCGCCCCGGTTTATGCTGCCCATCCGGTTGGGCATGATGAATGCGGAGTCAGCCCAGGATTTAGTCGTTTATCTGCTCTCTCCTCAAGGGCGCGTCGAGCTAACCAACTATCGCACGGTGAACATACCCTCTAACGTCAACCTCCCTGTATTTGTCAAAGAGGAATTCCCAGACTTTTATCGAGATATGTTCCAAACAGCCTACGAGCGGGAAGGGAGAAATATCGCATTTCTGGAACATGCGTGGGATATGAGCAATTGTGATCCCTGTTCGGCACAGCCACTCAATCAAGCAGAGCTCAGGCAAGCGGGTGTGTTTTGGTTAGATGCCGGGGCGACGAATCGGGTGTTTGTGTCGCGCATGCATGTGCGGTATACCCGCGATAAGTTTCCAGAGGATCTAAGGTTTCAAGAAACTCCAAACACTGAGCTTTTCCAGGGACGCTATGTGCTGAATCATCCGTTTGTGAGTGAGGATGACGCCGACTGCCAAGAGGCAGAAGACTATCGACGGTCACTCCCTCAACGATTTGAGCAAGAAGCTCAGACACTCGCCCGGTTAACAGGCTGGGACATTAACGAAATTCGCCAGAAGTTGCCCTCCGTCGATGTGCAACCTGTTCCTTGGTGGCGGAGATTCTGGAATCGCTCATGATAAGGGATCTGCAAATAAAACAAAGTACCAATAGAGGGGCGGCGGGTGTCGCCCGCCGCCCCTCTATTGGTAC
>JBCCWF010000412.1:0-6246 GCA_039194035.1 Cyanobacteria bacterium P01_E01_bin.6
ACGGGAACCTCAATCGCTCACTTCTTCGTAACCTTAGGGACTTTCTAGAAAATACATCACCCAATAGAGGGGCGGCGGGCTTAGCCTGCCGCCCCTCTATTGGGTATCTTTTTTATTTGCAGATCCCTTACAAGGTTTCTAAGTACCCCAATAAATCTGCCATCTCTTTTGGCGCAGGTTGAAATTGCGGCATGGGTGGCGTTTGCCCGCTGGTGACTTGCCGAATTAGGGCAACCCTAGACTTTCGGTCTGATACCT
This sequence comes from Cyanobacteria bacterium P01_E01_bin.6, assembly GCA_039194035.1. Classification (GTDB taxonomy): domain Bacteria; phylum Cyanobacteriota; class Cyanobacteriia; order CAKZMO01; family CAKZMO01; genus JBCCWF01. Next base: position 259 of record JBCCWF010000412.1, read on the forward strand.
TATGGAGGCTTGGCCCTACTAAGCCATCGGCATTGAACCCATGACAGCTTGAGCAGTTCATCTGAAAAATTGCATGCCCGTACTCAACATCTGAAGGCAGTGCTAGTACCGTTCGAACATAGGGGTCAGAATACTGGAAATGATACAAACCAACCAAATACGCCAAAATTCCTAGCAACGTAGCCAAGATAGCGAGGGCGATCGCTTGCATAACCGCATCTAAAGTCACAGGACTCTTGTTCAAAAGCTCTTTGGTCAATGGTTCTGTATCGAATATAGCGTTCAATAAAACACATTAATACTTTACATGCCTTAATGCCAATGAAATATGCTTTTTTAAGCTTTTCAACAGCTCATTCGATGAATTCACTACTTTCGGTAGTGACGGCTACCTCGTAAGGCATTGGAAAATTTCTCAAAATGAGAGTGCGAAGTCGCTAGACATCATTAAACGTGCCCTTCCAAAAACGTACCCTTTCAAATCCTGTGCCGCTCGCGCAGCTAGGGATACAAGATTTGGGGTTTTGAATTCAATCATGCCCAGGTAATTAGTCGTACGATTCTGTCATAGAGTGACTGTTCTACTGAGCTTTTGTGAGATGATGAAACGTAATAAGTAATGTACACATAGAGTGTCCTTGTCGCTCTGTTGGACACGTTCAAATGAAAAGGAGACATATCAGTGGTAGAACCATTGCTTTCAGGCATTGTTTTAGGGTTGGTTCCTGTGACCTTGATAGGTTTGTTTGTTGCGGCTTATTTTCAATACCGTCGAGGCAACCAGTTCGATTTATAAGGGACGAAAGCTTTAAGATGTATAGCTGTCGCCATATGGGTTAGGGCAACAACGTTCATGTCTTAACTAACATGTCTCCGGCCATAGGTCTTTGCTAAAAAATACGATTTTTTCTTTTAGAAAGAGGCGATATGTACAAAAACATACCGCCTCTTTTTGTGTTGATACTCCTCTGCTTGGAACCTCAGTCAACATGACATGCCCTAGCAATGAACATTTAAAGAACTCCGAAATATTTTGGTGGTGACGCAGCCACCACCAAAATATTTCGGAGTTCTATTTCACTCTTAGTTTCTAGAAATGGTCGAAGATATAGAGCTTACGAATAATTCTCGAATGCCTTGAGTTCGGATCACGGTTTTCCCACTCACCGTCATGATGTCAATTGAGAACCTGAACAGACTGGATTTTCCATCCATCGTCTTCCCGAGCCAGTTCATAACGAACATTCACGACCGTATCGTAGGCTTCATCCAAACTAATTTGGCCAGCCACAAAATACTCGCCACTCTCTTGAACATCAGCCTCAATTGTCGCTTGATCAGGGAGTTCTTCTGACCAAATAACGTTTGTCACGTTCACAGATCCATGTTCGTATTCCCAATATCGATTGCTCAGTGCATCTTCTGTCGAGCGACTCTGCCAATAACTGAGAAGATCCCCGGTCAAGACACCATTCAACGCTTCTGAATCATGGCTATCACCCATGGCCAGGACTTTGGCGGCTAGCCATCGCTCAATTACATTAACTGCTATTTCTGGAGTGAGTTCACCCGTGGCCTCTGCATCGGCGGGAATGCTTGCGGCTAGATCAACCTCAGCAGGGTCAGGAATATTGATGAATGGCTCACTTAAGGTGATTTCTAGCTGCTCTCCCTCAAGTTGTGGGCCAGCAAGGCTACTACCCAGCCACCCTAGAACACGACTCAGCACCATCCAAAATGCTAAGAGGCCGACAAGTCCAATAGCAGCAAGAAAAATAATCCGATCAACTCTCAAACCAGTTTCTTTGCTACGACGACGAGTTCCTTGCCTTGCAATTGTTCTGGGGATGCCGCTTGTTTCTGGAACAGACCTTGATGCTGATGCAATGGATGTCCGTTGCCGAGGCGATCGCTGCCAAAAATTAAACCAACTGCGGCTTTGGGAACGTCGAGATGAAGAGCCATCTGGAGGCATGAGTCGAGCAGAGGAAGCCCCTTGAGATACCCGCTCAGCCATCGGTGGAGGTGTCGTACCATTGCTCTGAGTCAATCTCATGTCAGTAGGGGCATCTAATGTTGCTGTGGCTCCAGCTCGACCATTGCCGTGAGAAGCTGAACTGGCAGCACCATTGACCTGTGTATACGTATAGTGGCGACCATTGTGATAGACATGCTCAGCACCATTAGACTGCTTTGCAAACCAACCGTCATGAACAGGATCTGACCATGCATGGTCAGCCTCAGGTTGACGTGCCAAGTCTTCTAGATAGGCTTGAACATGCTCATCAGCAAAAAAGTCTTTCAGGGAAGCCTGAACTCGAGAGAGGTCACGAAAATGAGGAAATACCTCATTTTGGAGCCATCGTTCTGCATACAGACATAGTCCTGGAAGCAAGTCTGGCGAGTCTTTTGAGTGCTCTTTGATAAACGATAGTGCGTTGTATTCTTGGCTTTGCTCCAATGCTTGGGTTGCTTCTTCTGTCTGTCCAAGTAACAGGACGCAAATTGACCGCTCCAGCGCGACGTCCTGTCGATTACCCAGCCGACCTAGAGAAAGTTTCGCTTGGCGAAGTAAATCGGGCAGGCGATAGGCAAACCCACGGGCGATCAATGAATAAACAGCTAAATAGGTTGCGACAGCAGATGGCCGCTGCGCTTCTGCTTCAAAAATCTTTTGTTGCTCTTCTGAGGTCAGGTATGTCCGCAGTTGCTGTACGAAACGCAGAAAATCATCAGTGCTCAGTCCTGACTGATCATTTCCTGCCCCATCAATACCCCCACGCTCATTCAGCATCTCTTGGAGAAGCTGTATCCCCTGATAGCGAGCAGTGGGTCGGTCATCCGGCAATGCCAATAGCTCTAGAACTCGATAGGGACGTAGCTTAAATAAATCTGCTTGTATATCTCCCCGAATACCCGCAAATAGTCCCTCTCTTAACAATAGCTCTTGGCCTGTCTCAAGAGATTCGGCAGCACTTTCGTAAAGACCTTGCTGCCATTGTTCTCGCCCTAGTTCCAAACAAGCTAATGCAACGGTTAAAACAATGTCAGAACCAACAATATCGGGGTCACCATATTGTCCATTATGCAAGCCAACATTACCGCCTACCAAAAACGGTCGCCCAAGTCTGAGCACAAGCTCATATTCACCTAATTCCAGCAAGATGAGGAGAGCACCAACGAGCTGAGCATCATCGATGTCAATACTAGAAATAGGAGCTTGCGCTTCATCGTCAACACCCAAGGTGGCCACTGTTTGAGCAGAGTTTCCTATCGATGTTGCGGATGATTGATCATTTTGAAGCATCCAAGTCTCTCGATCGAGCGCTTGAGAGCCATAAGACTGAGTCAGAAATCGAGAATCATATATCTGACGCTGTGCCGCATCAGATAACACTGAGTACGCCTCATCAATCAATTCTCGACGAGCATTAATCGCAGCTTCTGAATATTCACGCCGAGGAAGCTGAAGTGTGCGATCGCGATGAGCATGGCGGAGTTGCTCATCTGTTGCTTGAATGGGTAAACCAAGTATTCGGTAATAGTCTAAAGGGATTTGCACAATTGATTTCCCCAACGGTGAGCGATTAAAAACAGCATTAATGTACTAAGTTCGTATTTATTATAAATTCGTAGTCTGTAGCCCCTGGTTTCCTATGTTAGTAATATTACGTAATTCATACAGAATTGCACACATCTTATATAGGTTGTTGCACAATTATAAAGGCTTACTCTATATTGACGACTTCATTTGTGAGTCAGGCTTGGACACTATCTACGGCTGTATTCAGAGATTTAAATTTACTTGTCTAGAGTATTGGGTAAGGGCTTTAAGCGTAATGGAATCAAGAGGCTTTAAGCTTTTTACGTGAATAGTTTTTTGTGTACATCAAGTTCTAAGACACTAAATATTGCATATTACAATGGATCAAGTTTCTTAAGACGCTACATTTAGCGAGTATTACTCAAGAAATATAGCCTACTCCTCTAAATATTCGCACGTTGATTATTTATGACTTCCTCATATGGACATCATCAGCAATCAACAATGGCACTAAAGTCTTGATGAGTAAAGCTTAGACGCATTTTCTACTGTAGGTTGTACCCGTGAAGAATTATTTCGCCACGCAGACGCGACAATTGAGAATATCAAAAGCCACAAACCAATCCGTTGCATTCTCTAATGGTGAACGATCTCTAAAATCTATGTGTAGCTCAACTTATCCGACAATCCACTAGGCAAATCTGCACTGTGTCAAGTTAATGTGGAATAATACACTTTGCGACTTTGATTCGTGTAGTAGGAAGATATAAATTAATGCTTCAGGAAAGAACGCTGCCGACATTTGCTACCTCAGGTGTGGTCATCACGCGGGAAGAGAGTCTGACTCTCTACGAAGATATGGTTTTAGGCCGCTTGTTCGAGGACAAGTGTGCCGAGATGTATTATCGCGGGAAAATGTTTGGCTTCGTCCACCTCTACAACGGACAAGAAGCTGTTTCGACAGGCGTGATCAAGTCTATGCGATCAGATGATTATGTCTGCAGTACCTATCGCGACCATGTTCATGCACTAAGTGCTGGTGTTCCCCCTCGTCAAGTCCTCTCTGAGCTCTTTGGAAAAGAGACCGGGTGCAGCAAAGGCCGAGGTGGTTCAATGCATTTGTTTTCCTCAGAACACAACTTATTAGGTGGATTTGCATTTGTAGCAGAAGGGATTCCTGTCGGGACAGGTGCTGCCTTCCAATCGAAGTATCGACGAGATGCGTTAGGAGATGAAAGTGCCGATCAGGTGACGGCTTGTTTCTTTGGAGATGGCGCATCTAATAATGGGCAATTTTTTGAGTGCTTAAATATGGCATCGCTTTGGAAGCTGCCTATTATTTATGTTGTAGAAAATAATAAGTGGGCTATTGGGATGGCGCATGATCGAGCCACATCTCAGCCTGAAATCTATAAGAAGGCTAGTGTCTTTGGCATGGCAGGAGTTGAGGTGGATGGCATGGATGTGCTTGCTGTCCGTAAGGCTGCACAAGAGGCCGTTGCAAGAGCTCGTGCTGGGGAAGGCCCGACCTTGATTGAAGCGTTAACCTATCGCTTTAGAGGACATTCTCTGGCTGATCCGGATGAGATGCGTCAGAAAGCTGAAAAAGATGCATGGTTTTCTCGAGATCCAATTAAGAAATTTGCAAGTTATCTCGTTGAGCAAAATATCGTTTCTCAAGATGATCTCAAAGAAATCGATACTCGTGTTCAAGAAAGCATCAATGATGCAGTAGAGTTTGCTCAGTCAAGCCCTGAACCAAAGCCAGAAGATCTCTACCGTTATGTGTTTGCTGAAGACGAATAACGGTGGGGTGTGGTTGATTACAGTCCGTACTCAAAATAGGCGATTCTAACGCCATTGATTCATGACTGATCCAAGGCTATATGAGCAGAATAATTTTGTATTGTTAGAATCTGGCAGGCCAGAAGAAATTCTGACAGTTGATGAGTTAAAAGAAAAACTGGCTCACTTCATCGAAACGTATCCTGATGATGTTCCAGAGGATATTGCAACAGTTGAAGGTATTGATCAACAAGTTCAGTCCCTTGTCGATTCTTATTGCGAATTAACTTTGGGGACTAGCCAGTTTGTTCAATGGTTTGCTATCCGTCTAGAAAAGTAGCGCTGGGCGATCGCTCTCAGATTGCTTCGATGCTCTTTTTCTAAGCAGAACCTAACAATAGCGTTGATGACACCACGACAAAATTTACAAAGACAATGATTGATTGAGGCACGCTCAGCGTGCCTCAATCAATCATTCAATCAGCAGCAGTTCAACATCATTTATGTATGAGCAAGCGCTATTAATGATGCTCTTGATAAGAGACTCGTAGCTGTCTAGGGTATTTCTATTCTTAGATCGATTCTTAGATCGGTATGTTCTTATAAGTACCTGGACGAAATTAAAACCAAAACCCCAAATCCTGTGCCGCCCGCTGCGC
>JBCCWF010000413.1:0-6196 GCA_039194035.1 Cyanobacteria bacterium P01_E01_bin.6
CAAACTTCAAAGAAGATAGAATGTCCTGCTGTTTCAACCTCACTAAGACTAAGTTGACTCCGTCAAGAAACTGATAAGTCGACATCATAAACGGAGAAACTCTAGTTGGCGGATTCTCACACGTCGTTTCATAACCATATGTCTGAAGAGTGTGACTAGCAATTTTTTCGATTATTCTCTGTAATGCAGGGGACATATTCTTTTTGTACTTGTAAGCATTATCCGCTTTTATGGTTGTGTAACCCTTTGCATCTCCTCTATTTTCCTTTAAATTATGACCAGCTTTATCAAATATTTCCTCTTCATACTCAACCCCTAAAAACTCACAGCAGCATTGGATAATAGCATCAGGTTGCTGTAGCAAATCTTCATACCGTACCTCCAGATAATGCTCAGGAAAAGAAGCCACATCATGACGTACTTGTTCGATACCGTCAACCCATCTCTGGGCAGCACGAACAGGGGACTTTCCCCACGCTTTTCGCAGGGATAAGGCATAATCTCGAACATCTCGAACAATATGAATAAAATGAGCGTTAGGATACAGCTTTAACAACAGTGGTAAATGGCTAATGTAAGAAGGTGATTTATCTCCCCAAATAACTTCATCACCATTGAGCATTTCTACCTTATGTCGAACCAATACTTCGAATACACGAGCAACAGAGAAATCACCGTGACACCACTCATACCAAACATCTTCAGGGATGATCGTTCCTCGACGCTGAATAAATAGAAAATAAGGCAGCTTCGTTATTTCATTATAAAAAGCGTGAAAGTTTCTTCGTTCAGACAAATCTCCATATCGCGACCACTGGTCAACTAAATAGGGTAGAAACTCAGTTTCTACCGGAGGGATTCCAATTTTAGAATGAGACGTCAGAAGTCCTCGAAGTAGTTTAGTCCCTGACCGTGGCATCCCAACCAAAAATAATGGGCTATGCACCATCCTAATATTTTCCTAATACTTTGATTACGGCAACACACATCATCCAATCATTTTCTCTAATCTCTTTGAACTCTTAGTCTGAAATCGACACAAGCATACATTTTTTTATTGCCGTATTCGTTAACAGCTAATTATCCCAATCTCTTTGCCATTGGTAATGCAAGAATTAAATCGTAACCACCAGCATTAGAAGCAATCGTTATAAATTCACTATACGTTGAGAACAAGGATCTAGAAAAATCCTTGTTCTCTTGCACAAACTCAAAATGCACCCTCAGCACTAGTCAACAATTTCCATAGACCTCTTTGCCTGAACAACCATAGAGCCCTTTTCCATCACTCGGCGATATGCAGCCAATAGTTTAGGGATCTGATGACGCCATTCCAATTCCTGAGTCATCCGATTACGCCCTTCCGATGCCATTGCCTCTCTACGCTCAGGCGAAGCCAACAGCTCAACGAGCTTATCGGCAAAATCCACCGAGTTATTAGGCTCAGCATACAGTGACGCACCTGCAGCCGAACGCTTTCCTTCTAACAAATCAAATTGAACAATCGGCTTACCCAAAGCCATATATTCCATAATCTTATTCATCGTTGAATAATCGTTGAGCTTATTTTTACGGTCTGGATTCACACATAAATCACAGCTCGACAACCGCTCCAATAGTTCCTCATTAGAGACACGACCCGTAAACTCGACGTACTCTTCAATGCCAAGTTCACGAGATGCCAATTTTAATTGATCTAAAACGGGGCCACTTCCAATTAGCATGAAGTGCGTATCATAGCGATCGCACTCGTGAACCAAATATCGAACAGCCTCAAGCAAATATTCAATCCCTTCTTGCTCACCCATAACGCCAACGTACCCAACTAAGTACGTTCGGCCTCTTCGATAAAGATCATTCTTCTGAGTAGCGCAAAAACGAGAAAGGTCAGGTCCACTCCTTACAACAAATACATCACTGGAATCCTTCTTCCCTCGCTCTAAAGCAACTTGACGATAAGACTGATTGGTTGAGATCACCGTATCTGCCGTTGCAAACGTCAACCGCTCAGCTATACGAAGCGCATGATAAAAAATATCTCTGCGGTCATATTTTGCCTCATATAACTCTGGATTTAAGTCATGATGATCAAAAATCACCGCTGCTCTCTTAAAGAACTTGAACCAAGCCGCCACGATAAATATCAGATCGGGAGGATTACAAATATGAACAACATCAAATCCTTGTTCTCGCCAAACACGGCGCGCCAGCCTAAATTCCCAACTCAATGCGGAAAAATATTCTCTCAAATATCCCCCTACAGAACTTGTTTCAGGAGGCAGAGGATGACGGTAAATGTGAATACCTTCCAGTTCCTCATAGGGCTTGTCGAAAGTCGCATCCATTGGACAAATAACAGATACATGGTATCCATTATTTCTCAATGTCGTAGCTTCCATCCAGACTCTACGGTCAAATGGAACTGGTAAGTTCTCCACAATAATCAGGACTTTACCAAGTAATTCCATAGCAATCCAACTCCTCTGTTGACTCTGTCAGTACACCTGCTAGATCTAAAACCTTCGTCTTTTTGTCTAGACTTAACAGGACATTGCGAAACTCAGGTGTTGCGTGAGTCACAATCACCAATTCTGCGCCCTGAATAGCATCCATAACATCAGGTACAAGCAATGCTTCAAAGTGAGGAATATTTCTCTGAATATATTCAAGATTCGTCCCCACAAGCCAAGCTTGATGAACAGCTTGGTCGTAGATTTTAATCTCACATCCCTCACCAATCAGCTGTTTTACCATAAGAACGGCAGGACTTTCACGCAAATCATCTGTCTTAGGCTTAAAGGCCAGACCTAATAAAGCTACTTTCCTAATTCCCAACTGCAAAACTTCTTGAACTGCCAGATCGATGTGAACCGAATTCGTCCTCGGCAACGAATTAAGCAACGGCACCGGAATACTCATATTCCGAGCTTCACAGAGCAATGCACTGACATCCTTAGGTAAACATGATCCCCCATAGGCGAACCCAGGACGCATATATGTCTTAGAAATATTTAGCTTAGTATCCTGAACAACAAGATTCATCACATCACGGCCATCTATCCCATAGCCCTTGGAAATACGTCCGATTTCGTTGGCAAATGAAATTTTAGCTGCATGCCAGGTATTAGAAACATACTTCACCATCTCGGCAACAGCCGGAGGAGTCACAAAAACTGGAGCGTCAACTGTTGCATACATTTTTCTGACAGCCTCTTCTGCAACATTGTCATCCGTTCCAATAATCGTGTAGGGCGGACTGTCATAATCATTAATTGCAGAAGCTTCCCTTAGAAATTCTGGGTTGAACGCCAAATGAACATCGAATCCTGGAGCCACCTCTTGAAAAATTTGAGTACACTTCTCCAATGTGCCAGGTGGCACAGTGCTTCTTAAGACAACAACATGTGACTGCCCCTTCTGAGCAACAGACATGCCTATTCTTCGACAAACTTCAAACACGTACTTCAGCTCAGGAAGTCCTTTCGCATTAGGCGGCGTACCAACACTAATTAGCGAAACTTCTGAGCGTTGTACAGCATCCGCAGCATCCGTAGTTGCCTGTATTAACCCAAGCTTTACACCTTCGCTCAGTAAACCACCTAAGCCTGGCTCCACAATGGGCGATTTCCCCTCACTAACCATCGTTACCTTTTCGGAGTTGATATCAACACCTATTACGTGGTGTCCATCTCGCGCCAAACATGCAGCCGTAACAACACCGACATAACCCAGGCCAAAAACACTTACTTTCATCTATCAACTCCATCTCTAAGTCTTGCCGATCCCATAAGATTCAGCATCAAATACAACTATAGTGTGCCCATCCAGAATTGAGATTTGTCGCAAGCTCACATGATGCTTCAACAATTCACGCACCCTCAAAACAAAGTCAAGACACCACCAAGGACTCGGTGATCTTGACACAGGTTTCAAAGCACCAATGAGAATCACTTGCGTGTTTAACATCCTAATTTTTGGCTCATAACTTAAGCCGGGAAAAATTTAACGGGATTCTGGGGCACTCCGCGCCCCAGAATCCTGCCTAAAAACGAAAGCCCTATTTTCTTGATAATTACTCTTGAGAAACCTATCAATATTTCTTTTCTAGATAGAATCACTTGCATAACTCGCTTCAAAATATTTTCTTCGCAATATATAAACGACGTCTGATTTGGAATTTGGGCTTCTCCCTCGGTAAAAACCGGGGATCTGGATGTTGACAAGGTATATGGGTGCTTGAATAACTCAAGCTAGTCTAGTATTGATTGTATACTAGACTTTATTTTCGCAAACTCGTTCCCTATTGCCAGTAGTTCTTCTGGGCACTTTACTTAAGCTATATAGATAGAACTGGTGTCTTTACGGATCAATAACATATCCATTCAACCAAGACTTTATATATTCTTTAGTCGAAATATTTTATTGACGCACACTGTGTTCTGGAAGACGTCAATATTCATGTCAGTAAGTCTATTCTTCATTTAAAGAGATTTCTTAAAGTGATGTAGCTTTGATAAAGAGACTCCATATACTGAGTTCTATCTTTAACGCATGGCAGGATTAGTAAAGATCCAGCAGCTATCTCAATTATTTAAAATTTGCAACTACCTCAATTATTTAACTGAAGGAGGGCGCGATTCTATGTCTTCTGTATCAAATACATCCCCTAGTCTTTATGTAACAATGCTAGGCGTTGGACTAGACGTGATGGGAGGCATTGCTTCAGTTGAGAGTCTGATCATTGAGCACTGTCCAGATGATGTTCATCTCACTCATCTGTCAACGTTCGAATATGGGTCTCCTTGGCATAAAATAAACGTCTTTACCGCTTCATTATTTCGGCTGGTAAATAGGCTTACCTCAAAACCAATCGACGTTATCTATCTTCACTTCGCTCAACGAGGCAGTACATGGCGAGCCGTTGTGTTTATTTGGCTCTGTAAAATTTTCCAAAAGCCTATTGTACTCCACGCTCATGCGAGCGAATTTAAGCTATTTTTCAATGGGCTTCCTTCTTGGGCACAACGCATCATTACAACCTCATTCCGACAAGCAGAACGATGCATTGTTTTATCAGACAGTTGGAAAATTTTTTATCACGAAATTGTAGGAGTAAACAGAAATAGAATTTCAGTCTTATTCAACCCAGTCAAAATCCCAGAAAAAGTACCGACACGAAACTGTCTCCCTCCCCTGCGATTTGTCTTCCTAGGTCGCATCGGGGAGAGAAAAGGAACGTTTGACCTAGTCAATGCGATCGCCCGCTTACCAAAAGACCTACAAAAGCAGTGTCAACTCACAATAGCTGGCGACGGAGAAATTGAAAAAGCAAACGAGCTGATTATTGAACTCGGTCTTACAGACTGCATCCAAGTGTTAGGATGGGTGAATGCAGAAAAGCGAGATGAATTGCTAGCAGACTCTCATGCATTTATATTGCCTTCTTATAATGAAGGCTTACCAATGGCTCTGTTAGAAGCTATGGGGTGGGAGTTAGCGTCTATCGTAACTCCAGTCGGTGGCATCCCTGAAGTTCTGACCCATAAAGAAAATGGGCTTCTCGTCGAACCTGGGAATATAGAAGAGCTAACACAAGCTATTCGGCTTCTGCTAACAGACCCAAATTTACGTGAGAATCTTGCAAAAAAAGCTCGCCTCTCGGTAAAAGACCTTGACATTCTTGGCTACCAGCTACGTCTCCGAGAAACCTATCAAGATGCTGTTAATTATCAAAAGGTATATACAGGTACCACGAAAAATAGATTTGGCTGAAATCAAGAATGTATAGCACTCTCAAATGGGGTGTGAAAGTGAAATGAAAGATGCAGGAATTATATCTTCCTGCATCTTTCATTTTGAATTGCTATAAGTAACTCGGCATTATTAAAACCTAGGGACGCCTCTAAGGGACACTCCCTAAGGTTTTAAAGTGAGTTTATTGATGCCTATCTACTTATCACGACTTGGCAAAGTTCTCGAAGTTTTTTTGTTTTAAGAAGAAAAAAGAGACTTAGGCAGGCATCATGACCTCCACAACTTGTTCAACAGATTGCCCTTGGACAAAGAGCGAGTGACACAACTGCACCAGAGGATGGAAAGCCTCACGAGTCAAGCCATAGAGCTTCTGTCCAATGCTTGGCGTTTTCTTTGCAAAGCTAAATTTTTCAGATGTTTCTCCCGCCACAGGAGCATTCTG
>JBCCWF010000414.1:0-6193 GCA_039194035.1 Cyanobacteria bacterium P01_E01_bin.6
ATGATCCTAATTTTCCTAGGCAGACAGAAGAATATTCCCTGAATGTAAGGCAAAGTATTAATTATTTTTGAGACTTTTGATACTGAATAGACAGCCTTACACTTGGATGACAAGGTTGGATGACAAGGCAGATAAAATGCGGAAACATTCAGAAATAATGCACGTCGTCACTTACATTTCTTGATTTCGATATAGCGACTATCTGATGCTAGTTTTAGTCTCGTCTTTTCCCAATTTCGACTAAATCGACAAACGATAGAGAATAGAATTGCTGCTTTGCCAAGTGGGATTAGGAGGCCAGATCGCGAGGCAAGGCATTCAGAAGCTCAATCCAATGACCCTAAAGTACAGCAACTTTCTGTACAGCAACTTTCTGAGTTGTAAGAATTGTGGAGAATAGTTGTGAAGAACTTGTGAAGAATGAGACACTTAGTAAAGTTTGGTAATTGATTGATATTCTTCGTAATAAGTGGCTTGGCGTTATTAAACTAAAAATCCAAAAACCTGGAGAGCGCCCTTCAGGGGCGCTCTCCAGGTTTTTAAAGTGAGTCTATTTATGCCTATCTACTGACAACTCGTTTAGGTGTGAGTATTCTACGCTACTGCTGAAAAAGAACGTGTTGTGTTTGGAAGGCGTGGTTTGATGTGAATAGCACATCCGTCTGGTTTTGTAGCACTGCTTGGCAATCGGTTGACTGCTTCAAAAACCCTTTCGGAGCCTCCTATGAAAATTCTGGCTGTAGAAGACGACGTAACAGTTGCACACGTCTTGCAAGATTTGCTTTCTAGCTACCACTACGCTGTTGATATTGCAACGGATGGTGAAGCCGGATTGCAGATGGTAGAGGCATTTGACTATGACCTGGTGTTGCTTGATATCATACTGCCTCGGTTGGATGGGATCAGCCTATGTCAAACATTGCGGACGAAAGGGCTTCAAACTCCTATCCTGCTATTAACAGCACGAGGAGAGGCTTCCCAAAAGGCGATCGCCCTCAATGCAGGTGCCGATGATTATGTGGTGAAGCCGTTTGATGCTGAGGAGCTGATTGCGCGGGTGCAGGCGCTCTTGCGACGAGGTGGCTCGAAAACGCTACCGATCTTGAGATGGGGCAATTTATCTGTCAATCCGAGTAGCTGTAGCATCACCTATGGTGCTCATCTATTGTCGGTGACGCCTAAGGAATATGCGATTTTGGAGCTGTTTTTGCGGACTCCTCAGACTGTACTGACTCCTAGGGCAATCCTGGATCATGCTTGGAGTTCTGTGGAATCTCCAGGTGATGAATCGGTGCGGACGCATATCAAAGATGTCCGAAAAAAATTGAAAGCAGTCGGCGCTCCTTCCGATCTGATTAAGACGGTTTATGGCGTAGGTTATCAGTTAAATCCGTTGTATGCAGGTAGTTTTACGTCTCAAGAAAATAAATGGACAACAGTGGCTCCCGTCACTGACCTCGCGGTCGTGAATGAAGACCTGTCCGCTAATCTGCCCGCTAATGTCATTGACGTCCAATCTCATCAGTCCGATTCGTTAGACCTGCAAGTCAATAGCCAAGCGTCGGCGATCGCCCATCCATCCATTGAGTCGAGCATTGAGCAAGAGCGGCAGCGTTTACAAACGGCGCTGGATGAGGGCGCACTTGCCCATGGGGTAGCGGATCATGCTCTTGCGCGGAAAACCCAGCCCCTTCGCATCCCCCTCAATGCCATTGTTCGAGAGCCCTTAGTCGTCTCCAAGGACACGACAGTGATGGACGCGATCGCCCAAATGAGTGGGTTGCGCGCGCGCTGTCAGACCGCGAGAACAGCGGAGCGACAACTGGCAGACATTCACCTAGATGCACGAGCAAGCTGTGTGTTGGTGGTGGCCGAGGAGACGGTGATCGGCATTTTGACAGAACGTGATGTGGTGCATCTGATTGCGCAACAGCAACCCCTTGACCGTTTGGTGGTTGAGCAGGTGATGACGCAGCCTGTCATTACCCTGTCCGAGTCGGCTTTTACAGACCTGTTCTTGGCCACTCACCTTTTCCAAGAGCACCATATTCGGCATGTCATTATCCTGGACAACGAGGATCGGTTGGTCGGGCTAGTCACCCATGAAAGTTTGCGGCAAATCTCCCGACCGATGAGCTTATTGCGGTTGCGGCTGGTATCCGAGGTCATGACCCGTGAGGTGATTTGTGCGACACCGGATCGTCCGCTTTTGGCGATCGCCCAACTCATGGCAGACCATCGAGTCAGTTCCGTGGTGATTGTGGAGCCAACTAACGGCTCTACTGACACCCCGGTTATTCCCATCGGTATCTTGACCGAGCAAGATTTGGTGCAATTTCAGGCATTGGGCTTAAGCCTGGAAATCTATACCGCTGAAGCTGTGATGAGTACGCCGATTTTTGCCGTCAAGCCACAGGAACCCCTGTGGACCGTGCAACAAATCATGGATCAACGCTGCATTCGTCGCGTGGTGGTGACTGGAGAGTACGGACAGTTAAACGGCATTGTTACCCAAACTAGTTTGCTGAACATTCTCAATCCTCTGGATCTGTCTACATTGACTGAGATGTTGGAAAAAGAGGTGGCTCAGCTAGAAGCAGAGAAAATATATCTTCTGGAAAATCGCACGGCTGAGCTAGAGCGACAAGTGGTAACCCGCACAGCCTCCCTCAAGGCCAAGGTCGAACGGGAAAGATTGCTGGCTGAACTGACAACTCAAATTCAATCGTCTCTCAATATCCAAACCATATTAGAGACAACGGTCGAACAGGTACGGAGGGTACTGGGGTGCGATCGCGTCAATATTTGGCGGTTTGAAGCCGATTGGCAAACAATTGCCGTAGCCGAATCCACCGCATCATCGCCGTCTCTAATTGGTGAACGGGTTCACGACGATTGCCTACAAGACTATCTCGAACTCTATCGGCAAGGTCGCATTCGTGTTGTGACCGACATCCATACAATCGACATCACTGACTGTCATCGCGACATGCTGATCGGCCTCCATACACGAGCCAAAATTTTAGTGCCGCTTTGGTGTGGGGATGACCTATGGGGCTTACTCAATGCCACGGAAAGTCAGAAAGCTCGGGACTGGCACCCAGATGAGGTAGAACTCCTGCAAGTGTTGTCACGACAATTGGCGATCGCCCTTCAGCAAGCCACCACCCACGAGCAACTGCAAGCGGAATTGCGCACTCGACAAGCCACAGAAGCCTATTTACAAGAAAGTGAACAACGCTATGCGAGTTTATTGAGGGCTGTTCCCGTCGGCATTTTTCGGACCGACGCCGAAGGGCAGTGCATCTATGTCAACGATCGCTGGTGTCAGATCGCGGGTTTGACTCGTGACGAAGCGGCTGGAGATGGATGGATACAAGGGATACATCCCGGCGATCGCGACCAGATCGCGACAGAGTGGAAGCGGGCAGCTCAAGAGAATCGTTCTTTCCAGCTCGAATATCGATTTCAACGCCCTGATGGTGTTGTGACCTGGGTGTATGGACAGTCTGTGACCGAACAGGATGCGCATGGACACGTAACTGGCTACGTTGGCACCATTACCGACATTAGTGAAAGAAAGCAGTTAGAAGCGGCGAAATTGCAAACAGAACAAACTCGCCAAGAGTTAACGCTTCTAGAACAGATTTTGGACAACGTCCTCGCAGGGTATTGGGATTGGGACATTCCCAACCACCAAGAATACTTGAGTCCTGGATTTAAGCGGATGTTTGGCTATGGCAATGATGAATTGTCCAACGTTCCTGAAAGTTGGCAAACCCTCATCTTTTCAGACGATTTACCCAACGTCTTGGAAAACTTTAATCACCACGTTCAAAGTCACGGCACCATTCCTTTCTACCAGGAGGTTCGATATCATCACCAAGATGGTTCAACGGTATGGGTCATCTGTTCAGGGCAAGTGATCGACTGGGATGACGAAGGAAACCCCCTCAGGATGGTTGGTTGTCACGTTGATATTAGTGCTCACAAATATGCTGAACAACGGATTCGAGAACAAGCTGCATTATTGGATATTGCACCAGCTGCAATTTTTGTCCGCGATTTAGACAATCGGATTTTGTTCTGGAGCCAAGGAGCAGAGCGGTTATATGGCTGGACTGCCACTGAAGCACTAGGAAAAATTGCCCACGAACTGTTTGGTGAAAACGCAGATGCTGAGCTGGAAATAGGGTTGAAGACAACCCTTAAGAAGGGATCTTGGCAGGGAGAGCTGACACAAACGACAAACGACGGAGCCCGCATCTTGGTGGCTAGTCGCTGGACGCTCATGCGCGATCCATCCGGTCAACCCCAATCACTGTTGGTTGTGAATACGGATATCACCGAGAAGAAACAACTGGAAGCTCAGTTCTATCAAACCCAACGCATGGAAAGTCTGGGTCGATTGGCAAGTGGTATTGCCCACGACCTCAATAATGTCTTGACTCCCATCTTGACCACGGCTCAGCTGCTCCGCCTCACCCAGGAAAGTCCGGATGCAAAAACACAGGAGCGGCTGAAAATTTTAGAAGGAAGTGCTCAACGGGGCGCTGACATGGTCAAACAAATTCTCACGTTTACGAGAGGCAGTAGCGGAGAACAAATCCGAGTCAGTCTTGCGCCTCTCCTGCAAGAAGTGATTAGCATTGTTGAACAAAGTATTCCAAAATCCATTGACATCCATTCTGATATTCCAGAATCAGATAGTGCAGAATCAGATAGTGCAGATGGGGCACTTAGCGAGGTTTATGCGGATCCAACTCTCTTACATCAGGTGTTTATGAACCTGTGTATTAATGCCCGTGATGCAATGCCCCATGGTGGAACCCTGACGCTTTCGGCCAGAAATGACGTTGTGGATGGTGACGGTGCTGATAGGAATTTGGATGCCCATGTCGGTCCCTATGTGGCCATTACGATTGCGGATACAGGAACTGGGATTGATCCGACGGTGCGCGATCGCATCTTTGAGCCTTTCTTTACAACCAAAGAATCTGGCCGAGGAACCGGGCTGGGACTATCGACTGTGTTAGGAATTGTCAAAGACCATGGAGGTTTTTTGAACGTTTCCAGTGATGTTGGGCAGGGAACTCAGATGACGGTGTATTTACCTGTCATTGACCCTGCATTAGCAGAACACAGGCATCTAGATGAACAGTCGCCCCAAGAACAGTTGAATGGACATGGGGAAGGCATCTTGATTGTGGATGACGATTTTGACGTGCAGCAGATTACGAAAGATCTGCTAGAAGACCATCACTATCGGACGTTTGTGGCCAATGATGGAGTGGAGGCGATCGCCCTATTTCTCACCCATCAAGATGACATCAAGCTGGTGATATCCGATGTCATGATGCCAAATATTGATGGCATTTCGTTAGTGCAAAAACTAAAGGAGACCAATCCAAGGGTTAAAATCATCTCTATTAGTGGATTACCTGCGAATCGACTCCCTGTTTTGACCAACGGGGCCGATGCCTTTTTGGCTAAACCATATTCATTAAAGACCCTTTTAAGGATTGTCTATGGCTACTGTCAGGCGCATGAACAACGCTCTGAATGACGCGTCCATAAATTTTTCTCCTGAAAACGCTCTGCCCAAATGTAAAGTAAGATAAATTCAATCCCCATAACTTCCTTACAACACAGTTGATATTCTATGGGTGTAGCTCTGGGGACTGATACCATGGATACAAATCTCGCAGAAACAACCACCACGTCAGATGTCGTTGAGTCTACTGTTATCGCCACCGAAGGGGAGGCCAAAACAACCGAGCAAGTAACCGTCGAGGAATTCAAAATCTCTGGCGATGCTCTCGTCACAATGGTCAAAGACCTTCTCCATCAGGGGAATATTCGCCGCATCAGCATCAAAGATGACAATGGCCATACGCTGATTGAGATTCCAATGACAGTTGGCATCATTGGAGGAACCATTGGAACTATCCTCTTTCCGGTTGTGGCTGCTGTTGGTGTCATTGGCGCGATGGTTGCCCACCTGACGGTGGTGATTGAGCGTCAAGTCTCTAGTTGAGCTTGGCGCGAATCAAGCTACCATTTAGGAGTACCCCAGAGGACACTCTCATGCCTCGCCTTACTCCCGCTCCCTTACACCTATCCGAGCAAGAACGAGAAGCCCTTCAGCACCTCATCAATCGCCATAGTACAGCGCAGCAAATTGCCCTTAGAG
>JBCCWF010000415.1:0-6193 GCA_039194035.1 Cyanobacteria bacterium P01_E01_bin.6
CAACCATCCCACCACTGAGGCGTTGCTCAAGGTATTTCATGACATTACCTGGTATCGATTACCCGATGGCTCTACACAAATCACTCCTCTTAATGCTCTGCAACAAAAAGTTTTGGCATTGATGAATGTGCCGCAAAGCAGCTATGGATTTAACTGACTCGACAAGACTTTACATTACTTGGCCAATTTCCTCGAACCGACAGTTTTTATTTGCAGATCCCTTACCTTTGGGAATCTTATTCATTGGACTGGACTGATGACTGTACCTGCAGCCACGCTTGCCATGCACGCATATCATATCCAAACGATTCCCCCGTCAGCACGCTCGCGGTCAGACTGTCCTAGTTGGGCGATCGCCCAACTAGGACAGCAGGGACTAGCTGTCAACGTTCCCATTCACCGGACACAGAAACCGATCGGACAAAACAAGCCCTTAAGTTTTGTTCCAGAGTTTTGTTCCGGTGCAATGGACTTGTTAGAAGTCATATCATTTTGGCCTTAAACCGTAGGCTGAATTGTTAACTTAAAGCCCAGAGCTTTTGCTACCTTTGCGACTGTGGCAAACGTGGGGTTGCCTGCAGGAGATAATGCCTTGTATAGTCCTTCCCTGCTTAAGCCTGTATCTCTGGACAGTTGACTCATGTTTTTAACACGAGCTATTACGCCAAGAGCATGAACAATCAAAGCGGGGTCGTCACCAGCTTCTTCAAGGCATGCCTCTAAATACAATTGAATGTCTTCCTCTGTTTTGAGATGTTCAGCGGAATCCCAGAGGGTCGTGCTAATAGGCATGAGTCAATCCTCCAATTGCTTAGCAAGCTCTTTTGCTTTTTTGATGTCAGAATTTTGGGAGTTCTTATCGCCACCAGATAGCAGAATTACAACAACTTGGCCGCGTTTCACAAAGTACACCCTATAGCCAGGGCCGTAATGAATACGAAGTTCGCTAACACCCTCACCAATCGGAGCGACATCACCAAAATTGCCTATGGCCATGCGGTCAATGCACGCTTGTATAAGACCCTTAGCTCTTCGGTCTTTCAATCCTTTAAACCAGTTTGCAAATATTGCTGTTTGACGAACTTCGAGTATATGTCAACCATAGTTGACATATAATAGATTGTCAACTGTAGTTCTCAGGTGAGCAATTCTGATTCTTGGCTACTTTTAACGATTTGTTATGTCGCGTACTCACTCTAGGATTCCCAGGCGCTAACATTTTTCTTTAGACGTGGAAATAAAGGCTCGGTTCACCCGTAGCAGATATTTTTAAAGTCTAACCAGAATTATAGGTTTCATCGGGTGCAACCTGATAGGTATACCACGGTTGCAGACGAAGCCCGGTGTAGGCTTTATCTAACCAGTTGAACTAATGGTGAAGACATGGATTTTAGCTAGCAGGGGATTTGATTCAATGAGTCAGTCTCAAAATTTTTGCTGTACCCCCTTGACCTTCAGGTAACTTGAAACTCTAAACTGCAAAATATCAGCTCTGAGGACGCAAGAATGTTTCGCATCGGCGAATTTTCCAAAATTGCCCAGGTGCCAGCTAGCCAGCTGCGCTACTACGATGAGATTGGTCTGTTCACCCCTACCCATAGTGATCGGGAGACGGGCTATCGTTTCTACAGTGTGCAGCAGCTCGCTCAACTCAATCGCATTCTTGCCCTCAAGGACTTGGGGCTCTCGCTCGAACAGGTCAGACGCTTAGTGAAAGATGAAGTGTCTGCCGATGAAATACGCGGCATGCTTACCCTTCGTAAGGCGCAGATTGAGCAAACTCTTCAGGCTGAGGCGGTTCGGCTTCAAGCTGTAGAGTCTCGCCTGCAACAGCTTGAGCATAAGGGGAAAGTTCAAGATGATGAAGTTGTTTTGAAAAGCCTACCCGCCCAGTCATTTCTGGCATTACGGCATCGGTGCCACAGCGTGTCAGAGACATTTGCACTGGTCAGTGACATAGGGAAAATTGTGCCAGAACAGGTCAAGTCCAAGTCTCTAGGACGTTTTTCCGTCGTTGTTCACAGTGAGCGGTATGAACCTGATGATTTGGACTTGGAACTTGGCTTTTTGCTCAACCAGGACTTGGACATTAAGGTGTCCTTATCCAGTGGTCTGGAGATGACTTTACGAGAGCTGCCCCCAATTCCGACAGCATTAACGGCGATGCGGTTTGGTGGGCCAGAAAAAAGTGTTCCCTGCTATGGTGCCATCGGTATTTGGGCTGAAACTCACCAGTACCAACTTATTGGTCCTGGTCGGGAGGTCTTTTTAGTCCCTCCCAAACCCGGTCATGAATCAGAAATGGTGACAGAAATACAGTACCCGGTCACGGCAATAGCAGTCTGATACCGCGAATCTACTGCAGTTTCTACCTTCCATGTCACCACACAAAACAGATTGATTGATGGCCTAGCCATCGGTCACAGGTTTTGTTGGCCAAATTTCACCGAATCAACCGATTTATTCTAAGGAGATAATCTCATGCAAATTAAGAAACAATTCACTGTTAATGCCTCTGCCGACCGACTTTGGGAAATTATGGGGACTCAATTTGCTGATGTTTCTCATTGGGCGAGTGACATTTATACTTCTCGGGGACGTAATGGTGGCATTCCCCCCCAAGGGGCACCCTGCTCGGGTCGGGTCTGCGAAACTACTATGGGGACTTTTAAGGAACAAATTCTCAAGTATGACGAGCAGAAGAAGAAGATTTCCTACGATGCAAAAGGCGATAAGATGCCCTTCTTTGTGAAACAGATAGTAAATACCTGGACGTTTACGCCCTTGGCTGGAGGCAAATGCAAGGTTGAGATGTGTATGGAGGGTTCGCTACTGCCAGTATTCAATTTCCTCATGGGTCCTATGATGCGTATGCAGATGGGTGGGGTCATCAATCAGGTCGTTGAAGAGCTGACCTACTTTGCCGAAAATGGGATTCCCCACCCCCGCAAGCTAGAAGCGCAAGAAAAACTGCAGTTAAAAGGCGCTTAACACGGTTTGAACGTGCCCATGGTTAAAGACCTAGAGACTGCTCCATCATTCAGTCTTTCTCCACTCTTAACCTCTGATTCCGTATTGCTTGCCACCATCACTTCTAATTGTGGCTTAGTGACGCTTCCTCAGCAGGAAGTATCACACCCAACATTTTGAACTTATAAAACTCTGGAGTTATCTCATGAAGTACCTCAGTGCCCTCGTATTAGGAACCACTTTGCTGGCTACTGCTACTGCGACCACAGCCCAGGAAATGCCTCCTCGGCAAATCGGCTCCCTTGATGTGAATTCTTTAACCCCTGCGCCACTTTGGACGATCAGAAGCGCAGAAATCGATGCAGATCCAACAGAGATTTTTGACTACATCTCGAGTAGCGAAAACTTGGCAGAGAGCAGGATTACGGTGGATGAACCGTCTATATTTGCGTGGCAACTGACGAACAACAACGCGCTGGAGGTTTCTGATCATTTGGGTGTTATCCATGTGATGCCTGATCAGGAAGACGGTCAAGGTTCAATCGTATCAATCTCCGCCTTCTTCAACCATCCAGATATCGACGCTACTCTACCAATATTCGAAGACTCTGGTGAGAGGGTAGCCACAACCTTAATTAATCGGTTTGGCGGTAGCCTAGCAAATGATGTGTCCGGTTATCAAACAGTTACGATTTCAACAACTCGAACAGTGAATGCATCCAAGGCCGATGTATGGCAAGTACTTGCAGAGGATTTTGCCGAGGTGGGTGAATGGTCTAGCCTCATCTCCGATGTGGACTTTATTGCAAACGATCAGGGAGGTATGTTGGGGGCAACACGCTTTTGTTTTATTCCAGCCTTTGGTGAGTCTGTTGAAGAGCGCATCACAACCTATGATGAAAGCTCGGGTACATTAGCGTATGACATTGTGAAGGGGCTACCTCCGTTCGTTACCCAAGGGGAAAATACCTTTGATGTCGTCGCGATTGACGCCAACACAACACAAGTAAGCTCTACCATGACGATGCAAATTGCACCACAAACGCCTGGATTACCGATCGGTATGGCCAAGCAAAACTTTGCACACGCGGTGTCTCTCTCTCTCGATGAATTAACTTATTTTATTGAGAACGATGCTCCTCACCCACGTGAAATCGCATCTCGTGAGGCGGAGTAAGAGACGACAAAGAGATCCGAAAATAAACAACCTACTGCAGATTTGTAGTCATTTCTAGTTAGCTACATGTAGAGCCTAACAGGAACTCAGACACTGTTGCGCACCGTTCAGATAGGGGCCTAAGTGCTTGAGCAAATTATTTACATATTTTGCTCAAGCACTTATCTAAATCGTGCGCAAGGTTACACAAATTGAAAACCATAGAGGTTTAAATGAAAACTGCGAAATCCATTTTATTACTTACTTTGTCATCTGCAATTTTAACAGCCTGTTCTGGATTAAAGAGCGATCCAAATATTGGGTTGTCTCCTGAAACCCATAAACTAGAAGATGTTAATGTAAGAGATTTTACAACAGCTCCTCTGCAAGCTGAAGTGAAGGTTTTCTTGCCCATCCCACCAGAAGAAGCGATCGCAATTGTGGCTGATTTCGAAAGGTACTCAACCTGGGTATCACCAGCTCCAGAAAATATCGAAGTTGACAACTCTGAATCAACTGATGGAGATTTTGGCGTTGGATCAAAGGTTTCTTACAAAGAAGGGGAAACGGATGTGATTGAATTTTATGATGGAAATACAGCAATGATTGCTAGACCGCTTTGGGGCCTAGATAGCTTCGAAGATCATAGAGGAGTGGTTCTGGTCTCACAGCATGAGAACGGAAGCATTATGCATATGAGAAGATACTTTGAAGCGCAAGGTCCTAAGGGTTGGTTCATGTCTAATATGATGCCAATCTTTATGGAGAAGAGCGCTAAAAATCTAGCCGAACAGTACAACGGCGAAGTCCTATAGGATTTCATAGGGATCATGGATCATGGTAATACAGGAATCATGGTCCTTTTCAGCATCAGCAATACTCTCAAAAATTTTGACCCCTAATGACTAAGGGATTTGGGTGTGCTCTACTCAAGACGCTAGTCGAAATTACTCCTGAAACTTTCAGTGATTGCTTTTTCTTATGGACCTATCTAATGTTTCTGGTAATCCTAGTCAGGATTCGAAGTTGTTTTCTCCGCAAACCCTTAAGAGAAATCAGGCAAATCAAAATATTTATCCTAGACTGTTTTTGACAGATCTCACACGGACTGAGCAGATGCCAGAGGCACTGAATGGGACTGATGTGATCGTGGGACTGTGCAGTCGCCCCAAATCTCTTCCTCCCAAGTATTTCTATGATGATCGAGGTTCACAGCTATTTGAGCAAATTACCTCTCAGCCAGAGTATTACCTGACCCGAACGGAGGCAGCGATTTTACAGCAAGGGGCCGATACGATCGCAGCCCTAACCGGCCCCTGTGAACTAGTAGAGTTAGGCAGCGGTAGTTCCATCAAAACCCGCTATCTGTTGGATGCTTATGCTGCCCAAGACTATGCTTTAAGCTATCTGCCCATTGATGTCAGTGGCAGCATACTTCAGACCAGCGCCCATCGGCTCCTGACTGACTATCCTAACCTGCATGTTCATGGTCTGATAGGAACCTATGAGCAGGCTATGAATCATCTTCCACCAGCTGTATGTCCAGCCCGGATGGTCTGTTTCTTGGGCAGTACCCTGGGCAACCTTAGCCCAGCAGAAAGCCAACGTTTTTTTCATCATGTGACCGTCGCTATGTCTCCTGGGGACTACTTTTTATTGGGAGTTGATCTGCGTAAAGATAGAGCCATTCTAGAATCCGCCTATAACGATTCTCAGGGCATCACAGCGGCCTTTAATCTCAATATGTTGGCACACCTTAACCAACGATTTGATGGGGATTTTGACCTGGAACAATTTCAACACATCGCTTTCTATAACGACGCCCATCATCAAATCGAACTTTATTTGAAGAGTTTAACGGCTCAGACAGTAAAGCTGAGTCAGCTTGGTCTGAAAGTCACCTTCGAGGATGGAGAAATGCTGATGACCGAAATTTCCCGCAAGTTTGACTTCCAGGAAATAGTTGCTTTTCTCTCCTCCTTCGGTCTTGCGTATTCGCGTGACTTCGGCAACAGTGATGTCTACTTCGGGCTCTTGCTCGTTTTTGGTGATCGCGAGAATTTCCCA
>JBCCWF010000416.1:0-6192 GCA_039194035.1 Cyanobacteria bacterium P01_E01_bin.6
AACTTTCAAAGAAAAACCGGATTTTCTTAAGAATTGAATGTGCGAAAAATTTCAATATAAAGCTAATATAATGAATCCGATTTTATAAGGTTGGGTTTTTAAGGGTGCCTAACCGAATCTTCTCGGTCATTCAAATCATCAATCAAATTTCTATCGTTGAATTTTTTGATGTTGCAGTATATTATTTCAGTCAAATCCTACTTATTCCTACTGAACAGGGTGTTTCCGTGGCGCAATTCCGCTTCTGCGTAGCAGCGTAAGTTGTTCCTTGCTAGAACGTTTATTTATATGCAACTGTAGGAATGAGCCGTGTGTTTGGATGACTGTTGTTAGGCTCTAAAATTAGCTTTAGTTTGGTTGTGTGCAAGCTGCGCAGGTAAGAGTGAGACGTCAGAGTAGCTACACTCTAGATTCGATGTCGTGATGGAGTATGGACAGTGAGTAATATCTTCGGGAAATTAAGAGACTTTGTTGGGTTAAACGATCCCGCTGAGTACGAGTACGATTATGACGAAATGGAAGGGCCAGAGTATCAAGAGATCTATCAGGAAGATCAGGTTCAATCTGTTCCTGAAGAAGAAATGCCTCGTCGTCGTCGATTTAGAGATCGCCCACCAGTAGCTGAGCCTGTCGTTGGCACTGCAAGTAACGTGATTGGCATGCCTGGCGCGCTGAATGGGATGTCAGAAGTTGTTGTCATGGAGCCTCGCTCGTTTGAGGAGATGCCCCAAGTGATTCGGGCATTGCGTGAGCGCAAGTCTGTTGTTTTGAACTTGACCTTGATGGATCCAGATCAAGCGCAACGCTCTGTTGATTTTGTAGCAGGTGGAACCTACGCAATTGATGGTCATCAAGAGCGCATTGGTGAGAGCATCTTCTTGTTCACTCCAAACTGTGTTCAGGTGAGTACTCAAATGGGTGTGATGAACGAAGTTCATCAGCAAGTCCCCGTTGCTCGTCCTGTTCCTCAGCATGTTTCTCCTGAGCCTGCGTGGGCTTCTGAGCAAGTTCGCATGGCATAGTTTTATTCGGTTCCTTGATCTGAAATCTGATGCGTTGAAGCAATTAAAGAAGAATGGCCTCAATGCGGCTCAGCCGCATTGAGGCCATTCTTCTTTAATGTTTATGCCAACGTGTCACAGATGCTGTGTTTTAGTTTTATAGTTGCTTCAGTTTTTTGTTGCTCTAGAGGGCATCTGTTCTGTGTCAAATCGTTCTAGCTACAAACTGGGTTTGATTGGGGGTGGGGTCATGGGAGAAGCCCTGCTTTCTCGACTAGTTCGTGAGGAAATCTATGCCGCATCAGACATTCTTGTTAGTGATCCTCAAGAACAACGCCGTGATTATTTGGAGACTCAGTACACGATTCATACAACAGCAGACAATCAGGCGGTCTACCTGCATTCTGAAACTCTGCTCTTAGCGATTAAGCCTCAGTTGTTTGATGTTGTTGTTCGAGAACTACCTGTCGGAGCACCAGAGGTTCAGCACCTTGTGCTGTCTATTTTGGCTGGAACACCGATTCATCGGTTAGAAGCAGCTTTTTCGGGTCAGCCAGTCATTAGAGCAATGCCAAATACTCCTGCCATTGTTGGCGTTGGGATGACGGCGATCGCCCCTGGGCAGCATGCCAAACCAGAGCACCTGGAACAAGCCCGTCGCATCTTTGGTGCCGTTGGAGAGGTGGTGGATGTGCCTGAATATCAGATGGATGCTGTGACGGGTTTATCTGGCTCGGGGCCAGGGTATCTGGCTGTGATTATCGAAGCCCTCACCGATGGTGGAGTTGCGGCGGGACTTCCTCGGGCGATCGCCGCTCAGCTTGCTCTCCAGACCGTACGTGGAACAGCTGAATTACTCCATGAGACCGGGATGCATCCCGCCGAGCTAAAGGATCGGGTGACGAGTCCTGGAGGAACAACCATAGCAGGCATTGCGGAATTAGAATCATCATCCATTCGGTCTGCGCTGATTGAAGCGGTGTGTGCCGCCTGCGATCGTTCCAAAGAATTGGGTAAAAGCTGAGCAATTGCCTTAGACACGTTCGTGAAGGCAAGGAAGGACGTTTTTGTGTGGGCGCTTTGGCCTACACAAAAACGTCTTAATCGGTATGGCTACAGCTATATTGCAAGGCTCTCAAGTGATTGATCACGATGTTTTGTACACGACTTGGCAACGTTTACAGAGGAATGAGGGTTTGGAGCGCGCGTGGCGTGCCCCAAACCCTCATTCCTTCGTTGCAAGTTGAGAAGTTCGCCAAGTCATGTTTTGTATCGGAATGTAGAATATTTCCGATTTCCTTGGGAAGGCTCTGTAGAAGGTGAAATTGGGCAACCCGTTTCCCAGGTGTCACATCATCGCCAATTATCCTGATTCATCAGAGATGGATGTCGATCCTCACACAATAAGGCTTGAAACCCTCATTGGATAATCTGTTCATTCATACCGATCTGTCCAGGCTGAGAATTGGTACGACACCCCACGGAGATAGGTGTTGCACGCAATAGGATTGGGTGGTTCATAGGAATGGGAGTGCATGATGGATATTCCGCAACTGGTTATTCAAGTTATTGTTGCAATTGTCTGTGCTGGCATTGCGAATGTCTTTATTCCCAGGCGCATTCCTGGCAAATTAACCGGACTGGTTTTGCTGGGGCTGGCTGGGGTTTGGGTCGGGGAGTGGGGGTTTGCCAAATTAAGAGAAACGTACCCTGTGGACTTTCCTATTCTGTCGTGGGATATTCAAGGCGTTAAAATCATTCCCGCCATTGTTGGTTGTGCCATTGTGCTGTATCTCCTCACAGCTGTGGTGAAATGGTGGCGTCGGGGACAATAAAGAGATGGCTTGGCTGAAGTCAACACGATACACTGCGGGAAACCCCTCAGCATTGGCACCGAATTCTGCGTGTACTCATCTTTTTTGCGTCTATCTGCCATTAATATTCTTTCAAATCTGATGGTTCCTCTGGCAGGAATCATTGATGTTGCTTTTCTCGGTCACCTTTCCGATATTCGACACCTCGCGGGCGTTTCTCTTGCCACAGTCATCTTCAACTATATTTATTGGTCCTTCGGATTTTTGCGAATGGGCACCACGGGAACGGTGGCTCAAGCTGTTGGCCGCCAGGATGATATTGACCTGTGGCGGATTGGCATCCGGAACAGCGTTATCGCTGTTTGCTTGGGGATTGCTATTTTGTTTCTGCAGCACCCTCTGCGAGAATTAGGTTTTTTTCTCCTCAGCGCAGAACCCAGTGTCGAAGAAGCCGGACGGGCTTTTTTTAATGCGCGAATTTGGGGCGCTCCTGCCGTCTTGGTGAACTTTGTCTTGCTGGGCTGGTTTTTGGGGCGATCGCACGCCAGCACTGTGCTGGTGCTGTCCATCATTGGTAACGGTGCCAATGTCGTGCTCGATTATTGGATGATTGTGCGTCTAGGCTGGGACAGCACTGGAGCGGGACTCGCCACAGCGCTGAGTCAATATGCCATGTTATTGGTTGGTATCGGATTCATTATACGGGAACGCCCCAACCGCCATCTTGCCAACATTCAATGGACAACTGAGATGTTTGCCTGGAACAAACTACGCCAGGTCTTTGCACTGAATGTTGATATCCTGATCCGCACGCTTGCGCTGGTGTCTGCCTTCAGCGTATTCACCAACCTGAGTGCCGCTCTTGGAACGACTATGCTCGCGGTGAATACATTAATGCTTCAGGTGGTGACGCTGGCGGCTTATTTCATTGATGGATTAGCGTTTGCGACAGAAAGCTTTGCGGGCATGATTTACGGGAAGGGCGATCGCCTCCAACTGATCCCGTTACTGAAACTCGCCAGTGGTTTAAGCATTGCCACCGGGCTGATGTTTGCGGGTGTTGTTGTTATACGACCGACATTTCTGTTTGGCCTCCTGACTATCCACACAGAGGTCATCACGGCAGCACATGACGTTGTGGGCTGGTTAATTCCCGTGCTGGGCTTTGGGGCGATCGCCTTTATTCTCGACGGCTACTTTATTGGACTAACCCAAGGAAGAATTCTACGTAATGCCAGTATCCTCGCAGCCCTCTGTGGGTTTGTGCCGATGGCGATCGTGGCATGGTGGCAACGGGATCAGCAGTTACTCTGGCTGGCAATGACGCTATTTATGATTTCACGAGGCATTGCCCTGGGGGTGAAAGTGCCCGATACACTGCGATCGCCGACTTAGGGATCTGCAAATAAAGTACCAATAGAAGGGCGGCACTCGTCGCGACTATCTTAGAGGAACGTGTTTTTGTGGCGCGTGTTCACTAAGTAGCTCGGTGCTATTAAACTGAAAACCAAAAAACCTGGGGAGCGACCCGGAGGGGCGTTCCCCAGGTTTTTAAAGTGAGTTTATTGATGTCTATCTACTTATGGCTGTTTTACAGAATAAAACTGGATCCATTGATCTCCTCGTGTGCTCATATTTTGGGCACAATCGAGATAGCGCATTTACGAGTTCAACCCTATGACGACGACCGAAACTCAGGCTGCTCAGTCTCGACAAACACGCCAACAATTTGTCTCTCCAGAAGATTATCTATCTTACGAACTGGGGAAAGCGGTCCGAGAGTTACCGCCACTCTACACTCGGCTGTTGGCTGGCGTCCTTAGCTCGGTCGTTGTAGGGGCTATTGCCTGGGCCTATGCCAGCAAAATTGATGAAGTCGCGGTTGCCCAAGGCGAATTGATCCCGGCTGCTCAAATTAGGCCAGTTCGTGCCCTTGAGGGAGGCGTCATTGGAGAGATTCGGGTTGAAGAAGGAGATGAAGTTGAACAAGGGGATGTACTCATTGTTCAAGATCCAGCCCTTACCCAAGCCGATGTTGATCGCCTGAGTGCTTCTGCAGAGCTGATTCAGCAGGATATTACGCGGCTTGAGGCAGAACTCAATGGTGGCCTTGCGAGTGGAACGCCGTTGCAAGATCAGCTCATTGCCGCTCGCCTATCAGAATTTACGACCCGTCAACAGGCGGCTGATGCAGAAGTTGCCCGTCAGGCTGCCGCTCTTGATGAGTCGCAAGCTCGGTTAACTCAACTTCAGGCCAGTTTACCGAATGTCAGGGCGTTGCTGGAGAATGCGCGCGATCGCGAAGAAAATCTTCGGGAATTGGTGGAAGGAGCGGTGGCCCGTTTTGATTATCTAGAAGCGCGCGATCGCCTGACGGAAGCAGAAGAGCGATTGGGATCGACTGAACAACAGATCCTCGTCCAGCAGCAAGCAATTCGCCAAGCAGAGCAGGCTTATCAAGTTGCTTTGCAAGAGCGCGATCGCCTCTCTTCTGAACGGGAAAGCGAAATTTTGACCCAACTGAATCAGCGTCAAGAAGAACTCACCAATTTACAAGGCCAACTGAATCAAGCTACGATTCGAGCCGATGGTCAGCTCATCACCGCACCGATTTCAGGACGAGTCTACAATCTTCAAGCCACTCTTGCTGAGAAAACAATCGAACCTGGTGAAGAATTGCTCTCCATTTTGCCAAGCGATAATCAGCTGCTGCTTGAAGTCAGAGTTTTGAATCGAGATATCGGCTTCATTCGCGAAGGCATGAGAGCCAAGGTAAAGATCGCCACGTTTCCATTTCAAGAATTTGGTACCATTGACGGCATCGTGATGCAGATCAGTCCAAACGCGATTGTTGATGAGCAGCTTGGCCCTGTTTTTCTCACTCAAATTGAGCTCAATCGAAGCTCAATGCCTCTCAGGGGGCAAGAGGTGGCCTTAGTTCCTGGCATGGCTGCAACGGGTGAAATTGTCACGCGTCAAAAGTCTGTTTTGACCTTTATGCTTGAGCCGGTCACCCGTAGATTTGATGAGGCATTTTCCGTTCGATAGCGGGATGCTCAAAACGTTGGGACGTTAGCAGAAATGATGGGGTTACTCGATAGCGGGATGACGTCAAAACGATGCAATCGACAGCCCTAGAAACGTTTGTTAGGCCATGGATGTTGTTGTGTGGGTGTGGAGTGCCCATATGGAAAACATCCATGGCCTAACCAATATGACGACAGCGATGTCTGGGTTTCAAGACATGGTCAGTGTCATGTCGCGAGGTTGTTGCTTTCTACATCAAGACGACGACATCAAGACGACGACATCAAGACGAGTTGCAAGGAACCAAAAGCCATATCCATTGAAAAGCCATGATTTATAGTGTATTGCAT
>JBCCWF010000417.1:0-6185 GCA_039194035.1 Cyanobacteria bacterium P01_E01_bin.6
CAATCGCTCATTTCTTTGTAGTGAATCTGAAAAATTTGCCAAGTCATGTGCTTTATGAGAGAGCGTCCTCATGATCACGAAAAATACGGGTTAGCCAGATATGTTTTGGTATGATGGGCACCTGCATGATGGTTCATGTGTGTCTTTTTCAATTGATGAGCCAGGTGTCTTATTCGGGGCAACTATTTTTACAACGCTGCGAGTTTACGCTCATTCTCTGGAACATCCACTTACAGCTTGGAACGCTCATCTTCAAAGACTTCAGCTTAATGTTGCTGAATTTGATTGGATTGCCCCTGACTGGGTTCAGATTTATCATGAAGTGCTCCATCTTTCCCTTCAGCATCCAGTCATCAGAATTACACTTTTCCCAGGCGGACGAGAGTTGATTACCGGGCGATCGCTCCCACAGGACTTGTTGCAATCTCAAACAATCGGCATCACAGCCTGGGTTGCCGACAAAAGTGTCTTTTCTCGTTCAATGGCAGGATACAAAACTGGAAATTATCTCCCCGCGTGGCTCGCATTAAATGCTGCTCGTACAAGAGGAGCCCAAGAGGCTATTTTGATTGATCCATCGACAGGCAATTGGTTGGAAACTAGCACTGGCAATTTATTGGGTTGGGGAGATGGATGTTGGTGGACTCCCCCAGTATCAGATTCTTTTTCAAAATCAGCATCTCATTCCACAGCAGATAGAGATAACTCTTTAAGTTTAGAGGCAGAGAAATCTCATGCAAAGTCGGCAAAAATTTTGCCCGGAATCATGCGATCACAGCTCATTTCTTGGCTGAAGTGTCAGAATAAGGAAGTAAGTGAACAGTTGTGGACACCATCAAAAGTTGTCGCATTTGAGTTTATTGCGTATTGCAATAGCGTGAGGCAAGTTGTGCCAATTCACACCGCTTTCATTGAAAGTCAGCGGATTGAGTTCAATGCTCAACATCATTGCCTTCAGGAATTACTTGAGTTTTATCAGACACGAGGAAGAAGCGAGCCAAATCTACGCTAGTATTAAGTAATATTAAGAAGATTAGGATAATAATCAATTTTCACATTGGTTTCCTCAGGTTTGCCAGATTGACGTTAAGGAGGATTACTGCCGGTGAATAAGCGGTGGAGAAATGCAGGACTTTACGCATTGCTAGTGGTTGTCGTAATTTTTTTAGCGACTACGTTAGTTGAGCGACAAACGCCGACACAAGGTCGATGGGCCTACAGTGATTTTGTTCAGCGAGTTGAGCAAAATCAGGTCTCAAAGGTCATGATTAGTGCTGACCGAACAAGTGCTGAGGCAACAGATCAATCTGGTGAGAGGTTCTCGGTGGACTTGCTCCCTGATGCAGAGTTGCTAGATACTCTGATTGCGAATGATGTAGATATATCTGTATCTCCTCAAGCAGACGGCAATTTCTTAGGTGGAATCCTCAGTACTTTATTTATTCCCTTTCTACTATTGCTGGTGTTGTTTTTCGTTCTGAGACGAGCGCAGAACGGCCCCGGCAGTCAAGCGATGAACTTTGGCAAATCTAAAGCTAGAGTTCAGATGGAGCCTCAAACCCAGGTAACGTTTGGTGATGTTGCTGGTATCGAGCAGGCCAAGCTTGAACTTGCAGAAGTTGTTGACTTCTTGAAGAATGCTGATCGTTTTACAGCAATTGGAGCAAAAATTCCTAAGGGTGTTTTGCTGGTGGGACCTCCCGGAACAGGTAAAACACTTCTAGCTCGTGCAGTAGCAGGAGAGGCTGGCGTTCCTTTCTTCTCCATCTCTGGATCGGAATTTGTTGAGATGTTTGTTGGTGTGGGTGCTTCCCGCGTCCGTGACTTGTTTGAGCAAGCAAAGTCTAATGCACCCTGTATCGTATTTATTGATGAGATTGACGCAGTAGGGCGTCAGCGTGGAGCAGGTCTTGGTGGTGGTAACGACGAGCGAGAGCAAACTCTTAACCAACTTCTGACTGAGATGGATGGTTTTGAGGGAAACACAGGCATCATCATCATTGCAGCAACCAACCGACCTGATGTTTTGGATGCAGCTTTACTCCGACCTGGGCGATTTGATCGACAAGTGGTGGTTGACCGTCCAGATTATTCAGGTCGCTTTGAGATTCTCAATGTTCATGCTCGTGGTAAGACATTGGCGAAGGATGTTGATCTTGAAAAGATTGCGCGTCGAACACCTGGATTTACAGGTGCTGATTTATCTAACTTGCTCAATGAGGCTGCAATTTTGGCAGCTCGTCGAAACTTGACTGAAATCTCGATGGACGAGGTTAATGACGCCATCGACCGTGTGCTTGCGGGACCTGAGAAGAAAGATCGCGTGATGAGCGAGAAACGTAAGACTCTCGTGGCATATCATGAGGCCGGCCATGCTCTCGTTGGAGCATTAATGCCTGATTATGATCCTGTTCAAAAGATCAGTATTATTCCACGAGGACGTGCGGGCGGGTTGACTTGGTTCACACCGAGTGAAGATCGAATGGACTCAGGGTTATACTCCCGTTCGTATCTACAAAACCAGATGGCAGTAGCTTTGGGTGGCCGCATCGCCGAGGAAATCATCTTTGGTGAAGAAGAGGTGACGACAGGTGCATCCAATGATTTACAGCAGGTCGCTCGAGTTGCACGACAAATGGTGACACGCTTTGGCATGAGCGATCGCCTGGGGCCTGTTGCCTTGGGACGTCAGCAAGGAAATATGTTCCTTGGTCGTGACATCGCTTCTGAACGTGACTTTTCTGAAGAAACTGCAGCTACGATTGATGATGAGGTACGCAGCCTTGTTGACCAAGCCTATCGACGTGCTAAAGATGTTCTACTAGCCAACAAAGCAGTTCTTGATCAACTTGCTGACATGCTGGTTGAGAAAGAAACGGTTGACTCAGAAGAGTTGCAGTACATGCTCGAACAAAACGATGTCAAAGTGGCGGCGATCGCCTAGTTCTGATCAGTAATTGACGTTCTGCTTATTCGATAAGCCGTTTGATTGAGTTTCATCTTTTTCAGTTTCTAAATGAGTGCACTTTTCAAGTGCACTCATTTTTATTGGTGCAAGTTTTGTGACGACCCTCCAAACATAAGCAACGTGTTTAGACTCGACTTGGCAAAGTTTACAGAGGAACCAGGGTTTGGGGCGCGTTCAGCACGCCTCAATCGCTCATTGCTTTGTAAGCTTTGCAAAATCGTAATTTGTACTGAATGACTCAGTCATCATTTTGTAACGTCTTGTTTTATGACAAGACCAACCGATAGGGGGAGGTGATTATCCCTAAAATACAGAACAATGAATATATTAAGTATTCTAAAAAGCTTGAGAAGCTTACATAGAAGGATTCTGAGACAAGATAATTTTTCACGAATTCAGTAAAGTCACCGAGTTCATTGAAGGTGTCAGGAGATTCAATCCGTATACCTTTCGTAGTAGCAATGTGGAACTTGGCGGAAGATATAAGAGTCTTTTATCGAAGAAGTCATTTGAGGTACGCTTTGACGATGTCAGTATACATTCTGGGAACTGTGGCTACAGGTGCTCTTTGGTTGGTTTCGTTTTTGTCAGACGAGGGAACCCCAAAGACAGATGTTGTGTCATGGCTGGTGATTGGCGCTGCTTGCATTCTATGGCCTCTCGCCGTTCCACTGTCGTGCGTCGAATTACTCACAAAAACAGACAGTGAGAAAGCACGCTTCCAGGAATAAACAACTGAATTGGCTTCTAAAGCTAGGTCTTGAATTTTCAATTGCGCGATCACAGAACTTGAATGCGATCGCCAACGGATATCTTTCCTAGAGCCTCGTGAATCAAATTTTGACCGAACCAAATTTGCCCATCCCAATGGCGATAAGTAGCGAGGGTTTTGAGAGGTTCGACACTACGGTTTCCCGTCGATTGGTCCACCGTCGTAACTACACAACGGGAACAAGGTTTTGAAACTTGGAAAGACACATTTCCAACCTGAATGGATTTCCAACTATCTTCAGCAAACCCATCACACCCAGACACGACTAGATTAGGTCGAAAACGATTCATCAGGACTGGTTGATCCAGCCTCTGGTTGAGGTCATCCAGTGATGCTTCAGAAATCAATAAAAATGGATAGGCATCTGCAAAGCTGACTTGGTTTTCATCACCAAACTTACCGTGGTCAACAGAGCGCTTACTAGTATCCGGCATATAAACCAGATCACAAGGCGTTTTTAAAACATCGCTAAACCAAGATCGAACAGCTTCCCCCATAGACCATCCTAAGCAGCGATCGCCCCACACCTCAACAACTTTTTTATCGTAAGCTAGCGGTTCCTCATACTCACTTAATACGGACTGCTCAGGCTTGAGGGGAACCACTAAGGGCTCCATGTCAGGCGCTTGAACAACAAGTGAATCCGATTGAATCTTGACAGTAATCAGCGCCATCTTGGGAAACTTGCGCTGAGTCATAAATGTTCCGTCAGGCCCTACGACCATCCAACGGCGGTCATACTCTAATCCGCGCGTCGTAATCGTAGATTGCTCAATAGCAATACCTGCAGCAGACTTAATTGGGTAAATGAACAGTCCACTCAAAATAATGGGCATCATTAAGTCTCCTATGGCGGCATTCAGACACTGGATTATCTTATTGGCGGAAGTAGACCTATTAAGTACTGAACGTCATTAAAACCAAAACCACCAATCCTGTGCCGATTTGGAAGGGTACGTTTAATAATGGCTAGCGACTTACTCCATGCCTTATAAATCATTAGGCCAGTGAATTGTATAACAACTCACTGGCCTAATCTACATATAATCTACCGTCGTCATCAGATCAACGGTCTGGCAATCACTACGCTACAAATAGAAGCGCTCG
Source organism: Cyanobacteria bacterium P01_E01_bin.6 (assembly GCA_039194035.1). Classification (GTDB taxonomy): domain Bacteria; phylum Cyanobacteriota; class Cyanobacteriia; order CAKZMO01; family CAKZMO01; genus JBCCWF01. The sequence continues at coordinate 4,848 of JBCCWF010000417.1, forward strand.
TCCAACCAAACCATGACATCTTGCTTCGAGCTGAATCGGGAAACATGCTTTGTTTTTGAATCCCGAACGTACCAAATTGGATGCCCTTGACTGTTAGGTTTCATCCAAATGTGAGGTTCATGCGATTCGATGAACACACGAGCGATTCCATTTGCAATGTGAGTACCAATTGATTTTATGAATGTCCCGATCGAATGTGTCTTTCGGGATTCTGAATGTGGAATTAGTTCTAGATGTTCGTAGCTTAGCTGTTGCTCTAGGGTTCTCATCGTAGGCACCTCCATCTAAATGGTGTGAAAAGGTCCTGAAATCAAACGTCTCAATATGTATGAACAATCGAAAAATGAATCCTTTACAAGGTGGCTTATGTCGTTTAAGCACACTCAATTCATACGTTTGATTTCTGTACCAAGCTTATCGATTTACAACAGGTGAATTCAAAAGGGCAGATTCATCACATACATGAATAAAATTAATAGGTATTGACATCTACTGACTGGTTTCATCAGGACTATGAGTTATCGTTTGCTACTGCGCTTAATATTCGTGTCTTTATTTCAGGTGTGGGCTGTATTGGGTCTTGATACATTGGCGATCTACGTTGTTGCTCAAGAATCTAGTCCTGTAGGTGATGCTGAAGACACGGTGGAGCGCCGAGTTTTGAATTGCATGACCACAGCAACGCCTGATTACATTGACTGGGGACATCGCTATACCTATTGGCTCAGTGGTGTTGCTCAATTTGATGATGATGGCAATATGCTGCCGATCTCAATTGACCATGCTGGAGACTGGGTTCTAACCATTACCAATTCCCGATTTGCACCTCTTGAAACACAACGCGTTTTTCCTGTGGAGGCTGATCAAGGTGCATTAGAGTTTATGTTCCCAGCTGTGTCACTACAAGAATGGAATGCGATGGGACGACAGACAAGCAATGAAGTAGTGACGGCCTTGTCTTATCCAGAAGCAACTCATGGCCTTTATCTGGGTATCCGAAACACAGCTGTAGGTGAATCGCCTCGTCAACTCTTTCAGGTTATTCACTATTTAGCGGATGACTCTGCAATGCTTTCTAATGTTTCGTCGTGCTTCGTAGGGCCTCGTCCGACTCTTCTCGGCAGAACACTTGAAGGCGATCGCCCAAACCTTGTGCCTCCACCTCCAACCACCAATGATGCTGTATTGCAGGAGATCACACTTGATGGTGATGAATCCTAAGGACATACGGGCTTGAGAGAAATGACTGAGCCATCCCTGATGATAAGTACCTGGACGTCATTAAAACCAAAACCCTAAATCCTGTGCCGCCCGCTCAGCGGGCGGCACAGGAGTTGG
>JBCCWF010000418.1:0-6170 GCA_039194035.1 Cyanobacteria bacterium P01_E01_bin.6
AAAAACTTTATTCAACAACTTAGAACAAGCAAGCGAATTTTACAAGTAAAAATAAGTGATTTTAGAAAGAATCCTCCGATCTTTGTGTATTCAATGCCTAAATCAGGAACGTCAACTATTTGGATGACGCTTGGAGAACTTACATCTAACAATATTTATAAGCTTCATAGATTGTCTGATGAAGGTTTGATGCTGAGTCGAGAGAAACGTAAAACTAAGAAGATGAGAAAGCTCATTGATATTACTTCAGTTTCTTTCTTAGTCCGTGAAAAAATAGATCAAAACCCTGATGTTTGTTGGCAAATCGTAACCTCGACACGGGAACCAGTAGCTCAAGCAATTTCAGAGTTGTTCCAGGGTATTGGTACTCACCATCCCTACTTGTTGACAGATAAGGAGACTGTGAATGTTGATAAGGTAATTCAATTTTTACAAAATAAGTTGTCAACATTTGATGAGCACGAAGAGCCAGAAAAGAGTTGGTATAGCATGGTTTGGTTTGATTGGGAACTCAACCCCTTGTTTGATGTTGATGTTTACTCTCAGCCCTATCGTCATGACCAAGGATATATGATTTTTCAAAATTCAAGAGCTAGAGTTCTATTAGTTCGAGCAGAAGATCTCAATCGAAGTTTTAATGCGGCGTTGAAGGAATTTTTGAATAGGTCGGGTTCGATTGAGATGCGTCAGGCCAACCTTGCAAGTAATAAGGAATATCGAGAGGAGCAGAAGTTTTATGATGCTTATCGATATGTTAAGTCTCACTTTAAGGTGCCTTACGAGGTTTGTGAGAAGATCTACTCCACGAAATATGCCCGGCACTTTTATACCGAAGAAGAGCGTGCTAGTTTTATCAAAAAGTGGTCGTCAAGCACCCCTGTAACTAAATTACATGAGTCAGCCCTGGTGGAAGGGGCGCTTGAATAGGACTAGGGATATGAAAATAGCGGAGCAGTTTGACGACAGAGGGTATGCCGTTGTAAGGAAGCTTTTCAGCCAGAATGAGATTGATTACATTGCTGGGTTTATTGATTGCATTTATCAACAATGGCTTTGTGAAACTGGTGACGCTGTTAGTGATGAGCAACTCATCAATATGCATTCTCTAACAAGTCCAAAATATTTTGAAGGTAGGGATGAAGAACGCATCCGGTTCTTTGAGGCGATCGCCCCTCAAAAACTGTCTGAATTGATAGAGAGCATGTTTGGGGATGGCATCTATCTCCACAATACGCAGCTTTTCGTCAACCCTCACCAGGGTAAAAAGAACCCGTGTTGGCATCGTGACTTGCAATATAGCCCAATAGATGACTCCGTTCAGGCACGGGAACAGAAAACGATGCTCACCCTTCATATCCGCATCCCGCTAGTTTCGGAAAAAGGTGTTGAGCTCGTACCCTATACCCATAAACGATGGGATTCTGAATTAGAGAAGCAAGTGCGATTCGAGCTAAATGGGCATACTAACTATGAACAATTGCCCGGCACCGTGCTGATTGAACTAGAGCCTGGTGATGTATTGATCTTTAGTGCCCAGATGATTCATCGTGGGAACTATATTCTCAACCCTATTCGTAAAGCACTTGATTTGTGTGTTGGAAAGCACCATCCGCTCACGTCAAAATTTATTGATGTGACTATGTTGCCGTCTCCTGAGGAAATAGGATGCATACGGAATAATCAGTGGTATGTGCTTGCAAGGGAAATCGCATTGATGACGTGAATCAACGGCGTTCCATTAGAAATTCCCATTAGAAATTTCCACTAGAAACTGTCAGAGCAGTGTGAAGTGTCTCATGGACACATTTGTAAGGTTGATGCCCTGACAGGGTATCAACCTTATATTTTTCGGTGACCTACTGGCGTGGCACGACTAAAATTGTGGGTTAGAAGATGTGTTACGGCTGTTGTCTGACATATCCTACGCCTTACAGAACGAGGGTTTGTGTAGGGTGTCGTATATCCCAAGGGGCATCAAGAAAAGCGCTAGCGTAACGTGCCGTTTTAGAGTTGTCACGCCACTACGGTGAGCTTGGATATTGTGAACGCGTTGTTGTGCAACGCGTTCACAATATCCTTCCAAGTTATGTTATGGAAATGAACAAGGCAGCAGGATAGGCTTTGGTTTTGGAATAGTCGCTTTCCCTGTTTTCTGAATACTGTCTATAAAGCATCCATACTGTGATTTCACATCATCTAATTGAGAAAAGATGGTGTGTGGATCTGCCAATCCATCTCCAGTGTATTGAACCACGACGCCTGTATACGGTCTGCCGTCTTTGCTGGTTAGATTGTCTGAGACGGGATAATCGATGATACCGTCAAATCCTTCCAAAGCTAACGATTCCTGCATTTCAGGCCAGATTTCTTTCCCCGCTTGTTCGACGCCTGTTGCCAACGCTACTGCATTGAAAACCTCTTCCGGGAAATCGCTATCTCCTTGACCAACGGGTTGGTAAATCGATCGTGGAGGGTGATTGGGGAGAGGGTTCTTTGCTATACGTGCCATGTAAACCATTGGCTCAGCCGACTCCCATGCACTTTGGAGAAATCTCAGAGCCGGATAAAGATGGTCAAGTGGATCATCTTTTTTCAAGACATTTTCGAGAATATTGGCAATTTTCTCAAAATCACCGCCCTCTTGATTGGCAAACGTTGCAAATAGCAACGCCCAAAAACCGCCGGAGCCTGTTGGAATGACCGCTTTGATTTTGGGTTCGACCGCTCCCATCATGGCGGCGTATTGAGCACCTTGGGATTGCCCTAGAGCAACCATGGATGTGGTGTCAATGCGGAAGTCTTTGATTCCGTCTGGGAGAGTTGGCCCGTCACAATTCTCGAGTGCTGCTGCTGGAATTGTTAGCCGATCCAATGCTTCGATAATGAGTCGCTGTTCAAATACACCCTGCCGAAACGTATCTCGATAGGCTGCTGGATTTGTGGGGTTGAGGTAAGGACGATTGTCAAATAGATCAGAGACGACGACTGGAATCCGCTCTGGATTGACGGGTAGTGCGCTACCGATGGATGCAAAGCCATACCGAGCAACAACATCAGCGGGACCACGTCCAGGAATGCGACCTTGGGCTGGATCAATCACAGGGCCACGATCAACGACCTGAGAGCTGAGTCCCCCTGACCCGTGGTAGTACATCATGAGTGGATAGCCCTTACTCGGCATCGGTGTTTTAGGCAGGGTGATGACGACTGGAATGGTATCGCTGCCTTGTTCTTTAAGTTTGTTGTTGGCATCAAACTCAAACAAGCCAGCTCGCTTCTCGAAGAATAAGAATGGAGGAGTTCCTTTTTGGAATTGGGGAAGTTTGATGTTGGCGACAAATTTGCAATAGCCTAAGTCAGAGATTCGGTTGTCGGGTTTGTATTTGAGGTTCGTGAAGTTGCGGTCGTATCGAGCTAAAACCTGATCTGATAGTTGGGCGGTTTGAGCCACAACATCGCCAGTGGTGAAGACCGTTGCGTTGGCCACACTACCACGGTTGATACCCAATTGGTCCAGGGTTTCCCAGAGTGGTTTGTAGAGTAAGTAGGCTAGAAACTTCCGCTTTAGGGATTCGTGAGGAACTTCGCCATTGCGTAGTTCTTTGAAGGCACGAGTTGGTTTGACTGCCTTTCCGTTGGCGTCTTTCACACCGCGACGAATGACATAAGCGTATTGCCGATTTGGTTTGAGGACGATGCCTGGATAAGGGGCAACTGCTAATAAATGAGGGGGAACATAGAAAGGATCAGGAGATGGTGTTGATGCGACAACTGGAAATAATTGTCCCCGTTCAGGAGATTCTCGATCCACGTCGACAAGTAGAATTGGGGCGTTTGGAGCTGCTGCTATGAGTTGATTGGGATCTTGTTTCGCAAGGGGCTGATCGAAGCGAAAATAACCTGCTGATGTTGTTGGGAAATAAGGGCGATCGCTCGCGATGGTTCGCAGTCGTTTGAAGAACCCGAAAAATTCGGTAAAGACAGGAAATCCTGATAAATCGGGGTGTCCGTCTTTGTCGAGGCGCAGATCAGATGGGTAGGGTAGATTATAGAACTGGTCTGGATTTTTAAGGTCGGCGTTGAGATCAAAGGCGGCGATCGCCCGGGGTGGTGCATCTTGTGCCCAGGCGCTCAGTCGTACGAGATCGCTGAAGGTGAGAGTTATCACCAACAGGAACATAATACAGAGTCTGCTTCCAGTGATGAGTGCTGTGATCAGGCGTGAGGATCGGTTCATAGGGGCTAGTGGGCGATCGCCAATATAAGGGTTTGTGGATAGTCTCAAAATTATTCGACTGAATCATAACAGGTATTACAAATCGGTCAGCGTGATTTACGGTGCATTCGTTATAGTTCTATTACCATTTCTTAAACACGACTTGGCAATGTTTACAGAGAAACTAGGGTTTGGGGCGCGCAACGCACGTCCCAAGCCTCATTTCTTCGTTGTAATTTTGAGAAGTTTGCCACGTCATTGCTTAAACTGGATGCAAACAATCCCCTGGTGGATATGTCTCATAACATGTCCACCAGGGGATTGTTAAAGGGTAGGAGCTGGCTGTTCAGAATTGGAGTTATGGGTGGTGACGTCTTTGATGCCATTGCCATGCGTGGCTGACGATATCACTTAGATCGACATATGTAGGGTTCCATCCCAAAACACGCTTTGCTTTTTCACTGCTTCCTACTAGACTCGGCGGGTCTCCGGGCCGGCGATCGCACTCAACGGCCTTAATCTCTTTCTCCGTCACCTGACGAGCCGTTTCAATCACCTCACGAACTGAAAAGCCATTGCCATTACCGAGGTTAAAGATATTGCTATCACCACCTTTCAGTAAATAATCTAGACCCAACACATGGGCATCAGCTAAATCACTCACATGAATGTAATCACGAACACAAGTTCCATCGGGGGTTGGGTAATCAGTCCCAAAGATAGAAATAGATTCCCGTGTTCCCAACGCTGTTTGTAAAACGAGAGGAATTAAATGTGTCTCAGGGTTATGGTCTTCACCTGTTTTGCCATCAGGATCAGCCCCAGCCGCGTTGAAGTAGCGGAAACAAACAGATTTAAGATCGTGGGCATGATCAAAATCAGCCAAGATTTTCTCGACCATCCACTTTGTGGTTCCATAGGGACTGATGGGATGTTGAGGATGGGTTTCATCCATCGGAATCGCTTGAGGTTCCCCATAGGTTGCGCATGTGGATGAAAAGACGATTCGTTTAACCGATGCAGCGACCATCGCATCGAGCAACGTCAAGGTTCCGTTCACGTTGTTTCGGTAATACTTACCAGGATTGGTAACGGATTCCCCCACGTAGGTATAAGCGGCAAAGTGCATGACAGCACTAAATTGGTGTGTTGCGAATAGGTTATCTAAAAAGATGCGGTCGTTTGTGTCTCCAATGGCTAACTCAACGTTCAAGACGGTTTCAGCAATATCCTGATGTCCATATACAAGATTGTCGAGAATAACAACCTGGTAGCCTGCGCGCTGTAAGGCCAAGACTGCGTGAGAACCAATGTATCCGGCTCCACCCGTCACTAAAATAGTGTGATTTTTTTTGGTCACAATAATAAACCTGATGTTTAGATAAGAGATGATCCGTTCAACGCATCATGGACAATTTTCCGTTACGGATTCGTCCTATGAGTTCCTTCTGTTCAAACTAAGAACTCGTAAGCTCGATTCGGGGCAGATGGAGGTTGAACGCCTAATATGGCACATAGAAGATTTCACCTAGAATATTCCCATATTCACTGGCACAGCTGACAGATGTGGCAATATTTGGTTTGCTGCGATCGCTGCTCAAGATGTCTTCCGGTTAAGATGTTGATTTCAAAACGCGACTTGGCAAATATGGACAGGGAGAAATGATGCCTCTGCGATGGATGACAGTACTGCAGCAATTATGTTGATGGCGGTGGTGTTCCAGTTCACCCAATCGATGATGATTTTTTTTAAGAACCGAATCAAAGATGGCGATCGCTCGTTATTGCTCATGTTGACTTTGATCTGTTAAGGGACTTGCTAGAAAATAAAGTACCTAGGAGTTACGCATTGACAAAATCGTGATGATGGGGTCAAGCAAGCGTCGTCTCCGTTAGATTTTCTAAAATGAACTGGCGAATCACCGGCACAAATAGCTGACGCGATATCTCATAG
>JBCCWF010000419.1:0-6166 GCA_039194035.1 Cyanobacteria bacterium P01_E01_bin.6
GCCCGCCGCCCCTCTATATAAATCGACATCAAGAGATACCCGTCAACTTCACACCAGCAGATACAATGACATCGTCGTTTCGGAGCAGATGACGAAAATACCTATGAGTGAAGATACCCTATTCGGCAAAATTATTCGCCGCGAAATTCCTGCCGATATTGTCTACGAAGATGATCTAGCGCTTGCTTTCAGAGACATTAGTCCCCAAGCCCCGGTGCATGTGCTGGTCATTCCTAAAAAGCCCATCCCAAAACTTGCGGATGCTGTGCCTGATGACCAAGCCCTATTGGGTCACCTGCTGTTGACCGTTAAGCGTGTCGCTGAGCAGCTAGAGCTAGAAAAGGGGTACCGCGTTGTCATCAACACGGGTGAAGATGGAGGGCAGACTGTCTATCATCTGCATCTGCATCTTTTGGGAGGACGCTCTCTCCAATGGCCCCCAGGCTAAGGCATAGAAAAAGCACCGAGATTGACGAGTATATTCGTCAATCTCGGCATTCAGAACATTACCCAGTGCACAATGCAGTGGTTTAGAACCGGAAGGTTGATCGAAGTGTTGCAATAACAGCGTCGTCGTTACCTTCGTTCTGGTTCGGAGCCGTGATCCAAATCACTCCTGGAGTCAGAGAGATATTATCGGTGACTTGATAACGGTAGAAAGCTTCCACATGGAGAGAGGTGTCATTGGTGATGACGATGTCGCTGACTTCTGCATCACCTAAGTAAGGTTCAACGCCGACCATAATTCCGCCGAGGTTGCCCATCTTAAATAGATCGGGGAATGCAAAGCCCATCCCGTAATACCAAATCTCGCTGTCGTCTTCCTCTACAAAAATGATATCTGAATAACCACCAAAGGCATTGATTGCAAAGTGGGGGCTGAATTCATAAGACAGCTGAACGCCGTAGGAATTAGTCACTGCTGCGGTATCTAACTCCACATGGGTGCCGCTAGCTGGTACAGTGCCCACGAAGAACTCGTTACCGAAACCATTGTCGAAGATGAGGTTGTCATCAGTGTGAAAGCCATGGACATAGGTCAGACCAATCTGCAGCTTGTCCCCAGGGGAAATGGTCAACTGTCCGAGGGCTGCATAATCGCCGTTGAAAATACCGTCGCCTTCTGCTGGTGACGCAGGGTCATCCGCTAGGTATCCTGCTGACAGCACAAACGTATCGTCATCGTCGAAGGAGTAACTGAGACCACCCCCTGCACCGCCGCCAATGCGATAGATGGGGCTTTCTTGGCTAAACGTCGAGATGCCTCCTTGACCACCATCGAAATCAGAGAAGTAGGGATTGACGGTGCTGGCGACATACTGCTGGTGACGACCGCCTGTGGCAACCACATAGGCATCAACGCGATCGCCAATCGGGAAGTAGTAGCCTAACCAATCTAAGACCACATCTCCACCTGTATTACCTCCAACTCGCTGAGACAAGATGCCTTCAGCTGATGCAGGGTCATCGTCAATTCCCAAATCATCCCCAATCGGGAAGATTGTCGGACCAATAAACTGATTTTCTTCGCCCGCAGCAAGGCGGGTATGGAGGGCATCTTCTCCGGTAAAGCTGGTCACGAAATCCAATCGTGCCCGATAGCGAAAAACTGTTTGATTGCTAATATTATTTCCGTTGAAGTCATCTCCTTGGAAGCGATCGCTCACATCGAAAATTACTTCACCGTGGAGTTTCGTGGTGGTTGAGAACTGATTCGCCTCAAGTTCTGCGGCACGAGCTTCAAGGGCATCAACACGACCTCGTAACGTTGAAAGTTCTGCTGCAAACATCTCTTGTAGCCGCTGAAGAACAGCAAGTTCTTCATAGCTAACCGTATCGGTTAGACCTGCCGCCAGCAGTTCATTCACGCGATCGAGGCAAGCATTCAAGCCAGCTGCAAATTCAAATCGACTGAGTGCGCGGTTGCCACGAAATGTCCCATCTGGATATCCAGCAATGCATCCATAACGCTCAACTAAAGATTGGAGTGCCTGAAATGCCCAGTCCGTTGGCTGAACATCTGATAGCTGAGATACCGATGTCACCTGAGCCATCGGCTCTGATTGATTTGCCCATAGATCGGTAACGCTAAGCTCTGCATTCAACTCCGAGACAGAAGGCTGCTGAGACGTATTGCTTGTTTCAAGAGCCTGAGCGGGGACAACGGATGTTAGGGCGATCGCCCCCAATGCCACTGGCGCTAAGAGTAATACATTTCCTAAAGAACGATTAGACATCTCTAAAAACCTCACACCTGTTTAAGTATTCAATACTGAGCCACGTATATGTCCTAAATGTTGTTGGGGAATAAATATTGAGTTTCGCTAACTAATGACAAATGACACAGACCTTTGTGCAAAGGGACTAATGAATTCCTTGATATGAACACTTGATTTTTTATGTACAAGGAGTAGACATCCGTATCAAAAAACGAAGATAATTCGTTTCTCAACCCAGTGTCTGTCAGGAGTTGATCAGATTTCTATTCCCCTCAAGGGTACTCCTCACCGTTGTAAGGAGAGAACGACTGTTATGGGAAATTAATCTGTCATAACAGTCGTTCAAATAAGAGTTGTTCGACATCTATCAAGTCTTTATCAAGATGAGTGATAGATACCTTGATGAACCATCATTGAGCCTCTGGTTTTAGTCTCAGTTACTTGGCCCACCTCCGACAAGACCAGGTCTTGTGTTGAAGGGTTTAATCCGAATAGTGGCTCTTCTCCTGCGAGTGAGGATGTAGCCATTTCCGTCTTCGAGAGTAGCGGTTACGGTTTCTTCTCGTTCACGGTAGTCGCGATCGCCAATGGGCACCACATGAATGATGAACCGTTTCTGCCCCTTTTTGAAAACGATCTTATTGTTAGAAGACTTATCTCCAAGCACCCTACCTCGATCGTCCTTCAAAATATAATCTCGGTTGCGGCCTGGAGTGGCAGACCCTGAAATACCATAGGCAACTCTCATTCTCTTGGGAGCCTTTTCACTTAGTTCAATAGCGAATTGAGCTTGGTCTTGGCGACTAGCCTCATCACCCGATTCCCTCGGCTCACACGCGAGGCCTCGACCAAGCGTCTTGATGCTGACCTCAATAGGAGGTGTATCTAGAATTTGAACCGTCGCAACCTGTCGCCTTGGATTAGGATCCAGGTCATACGCTTGGCCGTCAAGCAAGCTCACTTCGACCGTTTCACTACGCTCAACCTCCTCATCTTTCAGTGGAACAACCGGAAGTTTAACGATGGTTTGATATGCCGGAACCACTGCATCAATGAGGTGGGTGTAGTCTCTTCCCTGATCAGCCGTTCCTCCAACTCGATATCGAACCCGCGTAGGTTTTGGCAGTGGATAAGTAAGCCGAATCGTAAATTCCCCATCAACACGAGGCTTGTCATGTCCCGGTTCCCGAGCAACAGGCTGACTCGCCACAATTGACGCAAATGGAGGGAGCGGCATATCTAAGATATTGACCGTTGCCTGAGTCTTGCCATAGCTTGGTTTCAACTCGTAGGATCCATCGGGACTCGCTTTTAAGGTGAGGACAACAGTTTCCGTTCCCTCCCGCTGGGAATCTGCTCGTGGAATCACTGGAAGATTTACCGAGGAATGTCCTTGTCGAATAAGGACGCTTCCCGATAAAGCATTGTAGTCTGCATTAGGAGTCGCTGAACCTGATATGGAGTAGTGAACTGTGATGTCTTTATAGGCGGGGCGTTCTAGATAGATAGTGAAGAGACCATTAACGCCCGGTTGACCATTACCCGGCTCTTTTGCGTGGGGCTTGGGCGCTGTCACCGCTGCACAAGGAATGGGAATCTGATCAATAATCGTCACAGTTGCCTGATTATCCTCTGGATTCTGGCAAAGCTCGTACCCTTTTCCAGTATCTAGCGTAAGAATAACGGTTTCAGCCCCTTCTTTGACATCATCTTGAATGGGAACCACAGGAATGACGTACTCAACATCCCCTGCGGGAATCGTGATTTGCGTGGGGAGCGATTGATAATCTTTTCCATCTGTTGCCGTTCCACCAGCAGGCTTGAGGTTAATCGTTAAATCTTGCCAGCTTGGACGATCGAGCGTGATCGTGAATGCTCCATTGTCTCCGGTAATGTTTGGTCCAGGTTCAACCGCCTGCGGATCGCTGGCCTCAATACAAACGATAGGACAAATGGCATCGTCAATCGTAACGGTGGCAGAACTCGGGGTACCAACCGTGTATTTCTTATTCTTCGACTCTTGAAGAGTCACAATAACGGTTTCGTTTCCTTCCTTTTCATTATCCGTTTTGGGAATAACGGGAAGCTTGACTTCCTGTTGACCAGGCTGGAAAACAATCTTACCTAATTCCTCGTAATCTGTTCCTTGTGTTGCAGAACCTGTTACTTTGTATTGAATAACGCATTCTTCATCTGCAGGCCGATCGAGACAGACTGTAAATTCTCCATCGTTGCGGGGAAATTCTTGAGCCTCGGGATCAGTGGCTTTAATGGTGACCACAGGAGGCGGGGGCAAGATCAGCATTGATGTGGTGACCTTGAACCGCGAATTGAAGCGATGACGCTCTGCAAAAAACAGATCAAACGAAACCGTATCTCCTTTTTTCAGGATCAATCGTTCATTGGATGCCTTTGCTAATGGGTGGTCTGGCCCCAATAAGTTTTTGTTAGACAGACGTCGATTGAACGTATTCTCCCCAGGATCAAGCGTGAGATCAATCTCTGCCTCTAATACTTTGTGGCTACCACCTAAGTCAATTACAAGCTTGCCATTAATGAAGAGCCAGAGGTCATCATCCCCACGAAATGAAAACTTTTCATTTCCCTTATAGGTAAACTGATGGGCGCGAATCGCATAGGTAAAGTGATAGTTATGTTCATCGGTGGGCTTTTGCCTTCCGAAGGTTCCCACCATGTTATCTAGAGGGAAGAACTCATTATTTTCATACTGGAATATGCCATCTCTAATTTCTGTGAGCGGAATGGTGAAGTCTTTTCGGATGTTGAATTTTTGATCGTCGTGATACCAGCTATGAAACTCATCTGGGCCATGGGTTGATTGAGTTTCATCACCGATGTGTGCTGGAGTTCCATCTCCACCCAGGTTTAGTTGAACAATGCCCTGTTCGTGAATGTTAACGACATATTCAAAATCGGGATGATTAAAGCGGTTTGCATGCAAGCTGCTGACTTGATTCTTTCTATTTTGCTTTCTTTCTAACCCGAGTAGATCACGCAGTTCGCCTTTCAATTCCATAGTCTAGACTTTAACCTCTTATCTAGTGGGGGACTGTCAAGTTGGCTAGAACAGCACCTTAGGCATCCCTTAGGAACACTTAAAGCCTGCCTTAGAGTGGCCAATAAATAGTGAGTGCTGAGTTGGTCTACGCCACGGCAATCTAATATTCCGTAAAATTACTGTCTTTATCTGACCATAAAAATTGAAAGTGCTCTTACAACATCGCAATTCTTTAATTCTTGCGCCTTTAAGAATAGAACCTCCCAGAAGTGTTATTGGATGTGGTGGCTAAGCCGCTAACCTCCAATAACACTTCTGGGAGGTTTTACTTTTCGTTACTTATAGCGGTATGCAACCGCGTTAAGTACGGTGATGTGGGGCGCAGCGCACCCCACATCACCGTACTTAATCAATCCGCACAGCGCTATAGTTTTAGAACCATTACGCATGTCTCTCTAACGATGGGCACTATGAAGCAGAAAATTGGATTGCTCATTTGGATTGCTCATTTCGTTGTTATGAATTTGCAAACGGTGCCAAGTCATACTCAACAAACGTTACGAGTATCACAATGAATTATTCGTTGAAACTGGCGAGCATCTTGCTTCTTACGTTTTGAGTGCCTCTACTCTTGCTCGTTGGAACGTCTCTTGTTGCAGGATGACATTCGGGGTCTGAGCAACGGTCGATATTAGCTTTTGGACTATAGCAGTCCGCACGTAGATTAGGACATATATTTTTGTGGAAAGTCGCGCGGAGCGCGGCTTTCCACAAAAATATTGGTTCAACTTAAGCGCGGAGCGCTATATCTGAGGAGGGTTATGGGCGATCTGTCCATAACATCTCAGGGTATGGGAGTATTCATTGATAACTACTTGGACGTAATTACAACCAAAACCCCAAATTCTGTGCCGCCCGCGCAGCGGGC
>JBCCWF010000420.1:0-6157 GCA_039194035.1 Cyanobacteria bacterium P01_E01_bin.6
CACGACACAGAATTTCTATATTAAGATGTGCTCTGGTATCCGACAGATAAAAATAATGGCCTTGCAACATCATATTCAACGAATTTACACCGATGGAGCGTGCTCCGGGAATCCAGGTCCAGGGGGATGGGGAGTCGTCGCCTATGTAGACAACGGCAAGGTCATTATTTTTATCTGTCGGATACCAGAGCACATCTTAATATAGAAATTCTGTGTCGTGGCTAGCGCTAGGATTACGGTTGTCTGGATCATCCTTTACATCACGGGTACCTAACGTTTTTTTCTTCGAGGCCGAAGACGAAAAAATGAAGTGCGAGGTTTCGGAGCGAAATATTGTTTCAGCAAGCTTTGATCCAGTTGAAATTGTCTCAAAATACCGCGCAACCGTTTTCTGCTCACATTTTTAAGCAGTGTTTTAATGCGACGAGCTTGTTCAGAGCGATCGCTGAGAGCACGAATTTGATTGAGATCATCTTGAAAATTTCCATTGGGACGTTGAGTAATTTCGATCTCAATTTCAAAGTACTCTTGCAAAAAATCTAGCCCACGCGATAGATCGGCACTCGTTTCTAATGCGTCTTGAACATCTAACCAAAATTCATAGACTCGATCATCTTGGTTGTAAGCAATGATGCGATAGGCGATGTTAACAAAAAACGTATACGTTGACTTGATGGGGATGATGTTGGCTCCAATGCGAATATTGGCATTGAGCACAGCGATGAATCCGATGCCAAAAATGGCAGCTTCACCCAGCAGCCTGAGGGTGATTTCTGGCCGCATTCCGAGGGATGCCGCCCCCCAAAACAATATTCCTGGAAAGAAAAATTGAATAATGCCCCACACCCATACGCCCGGTGTTGCAATTGGGTCAAAGAAGGGAAGGAGTTTGCATCGTTCATTGAGTTCTTCAAAGGCGGCTGCAATATTGACTAAGCCAGGAATTGCGGCGATCGCCATCCATGGAAGCCACTCCAGGATTATTATCACTCCAGTCTGTCCTCTCGTTTGGCAATCAGAAACGGATGTAAATGAAAATGACCGCGACTCGTCAACACAAAATGAGTTGTGTGATTGACGGATGGCATGCTTCGGGGTGAGCGAGTGAATGCGGCGACGGCTCTACCCATGACGCTACTTTTTGCCGAATCAATATAGCCCCATGCCCACAGATGATTCACGATGTAGTGAGCTTGTTCCACGGAGATGTTCAACAAATGAGCAATATCTTCCACACTAAGCAATTGTTGTTCCAGAGCATGCAAGATATTGTTGACTTGCTCATCAGAGGTTGATACGGCTTTTTGTAAGCAAATGATGAAAAAGTGCATGACATCGGGCAGTGCATTGTCATGGTGCAGTGCCTGCCTCACAATGTTGCGTGCACTTGCGACAAACTCTTCTGCCCGTAGGATTGGAACCGTCATTGTTTCGATCAACAGTTCTAGAGATTCTGTAGACAGGTCAGAATCAGAGGAAGAGCCCCGAATGCCTGATTGATAACGATGTTCAAAGGTTTTATGGAGCGATCGGAACGGTTCTTCAAGACATCGGTGATGCTGCACCAAATCAAATATTTGCCGTGCTGCTTTTTCCGCATGGTGTTGGGCCAGCTCATATCCAACATGGTGAACAGACTGTTTGATTTCAGGTGCCAGCATCATTTCCAGTCGTGGTAATACAGCAGTGAACGCCTGAATTATAGTGGCATCTGTTATGTTCATAGGGAAAAGCTCTCATGGTTCACTCAGGTGACAAACATTGGATGCAAAACTAGCCAAAGCACACAAAGCATCGCATCAATGCCTTTTCTAAGACTATGCACCAAGTAAACTAAGTATCTACACAGAATTAATTACTATCATGCTAGCAACGAGATGAATCGGTGTCGTATGTCTACGGCATTGGGGAGCAAGCCAAATTAAAATTAGGCTGATCCGTATTGTTACAGAAAGTAAACGACCATTCCAAAATGCACGATTCGCTAGAACCTCTCATCCATTAGGAATTAAAAGCGTTAGCAGCACGGCTTTTCAGTTTCTGGAGCTGGCTCTGTACAATGACGTAAAATCCCCTTTTTGTAAGGTTTTCACCTGCAATGGATGACAGGCTCTAATCGTCAAATTTAAGATGCAAGGATAGAGAATTTTGATAACCGGAGTAGCACGTTGATTTTATCGATCGCCATCTTGTCGCTAGTTCGTGAAACTGTTCTATTTAGATGGTTCTAGGGAACAATCAATCTAGTGGTTTAGTCGATCTAACTCTCCGGCTTGTCTGCATGCTGATAATGAGAGATTCTCTGAATAGCATCATCTGCTTGACCGCAAAAATGATAGATGGGGTTAAATTAAAAATTAGAAATTATGGATGTTGTGCGAATAACATGACGAATAGAAATCCGGGTTTCGATTGTATGCTGCAATCCACATCATTTTGCTGATGGCGATATGATTGCTTTAGCCCGAGTATATTGGACAATAGTCTAGATGCAGTTATTCTGCAGTCCATAAAATTTCACAGAATCAGATTCGGCCACGTGGTGCTCTAACGCTAACTCAATCACCGGAACATCATTCTAGGTAAGGTTGATATCATGAGCCACTCAAACCGATTTATTTACCACAGGCACATTAGAGGAAGGTCAGCGTGCTGTATTTAGCAGAGGTACAGAAGAAGGCAAGGGTTCTTGGAAGCAGCAAGGTAGAGTTTAAGCTTCTAGCCTGTCAGCGTTCTGAACATAGCTGGAGTGCCGTTAGTGAGGAATTGATTTCTGCACCTGACGAAGTTCCTCAGAACAATGGTGCTCTCGTTCTTGTAGATTTGAGTACGAGTCGTCAAGTACAGCGGTATACCGACGCAGGTCGACAACTCGTCAATATTCTGCAGAATTTTTCTCGTCTTCAAGATAAATTCAAGACACAAGAGGAAGAGATAGAGCAATGGAAACAGTCTTTGACTTATCAGAGTCAGGAGCTAAACCGTCGGGAATTGGAAATGGAAACCCGGCAAGAACAGCTTCAGCAGATGGAGGAAGATTTTGAAAAGTTAGAGCAACAGCGCCAAGAGATTGACGCGGCACGTACAGAAGTAAATCAGCTTCAAGAGGAATTCCAGAGAAAGAGTCAAGAACTTGAAGGGGCGTGGGCTCATTTACACGGAGAGCAGCGTCGGTTTGAGGAAAAACAAGATGAAGTGCATGGCTCTGCTGGGCTTAGTATGGAGCAAACTGCTCATCTTCAGGATATTGTCACACGTCTTTCGGGGGCAATTGTTCCGACAGATGACGTTCGCGAACAGTTAGACTACGCGTTTGAGCTGATTCAAAATCAACAATCTGCTCTTGACCAGCAGTGGCAAGACCTAGAGCAAAGAAAGTCTGAAAATCAACAAGCTCAGGATGCGGTTGATAACCAAAGACAGGAGCTTCGGCAGAGTTGGGAAGAGTGGCACGATACGCGGAATGCTTGGGTGGAATCCAAGGCAAAGCTTAGTCAGTTTCAGGAGATAGTCGCATTTAAGCAGGAAGCACTGACTGCGCTTCAGCAGCAATTGCAGCAACAAGGTGACTTTAAAAAGTGTCTGCTTCAGATTGCTGAAGATGCTGGAGTGACCACTGTGGGCGATAAGATTGATGTTCAGGCACTGGAGGCAATGTCGATTGAGCAGCTGCAGTCTACGGTTCAAGATCTTCGCCAAGAATGGGGAAAGAATTCTCGATTTGTTAACAGTCAAGAAGAAGAGCTAACGCTTCAGCAGCAAGAGATTGACAAGATTAAGGTTCGCATTAGTGAAGCTAGCGAATATGATAGTCTCTCGTTGGAAAATGAGCTGTCTGATGAGCAAGAAAGCTACCGCATGCTTTACGAGACACTTGTGGGACAACGCCGAAACCTTCAAGAACGGGAAATGGTCTTGCGTAAGCATGAAGCGGTTTTAGCAAAGCGAGAAGGGCTACCTGTTGCAGATGGACAAGGTAGTGATGTTGATCTAGAGCCAATCATCGAGAAATTCTCTGCTCTGGAGAATGCTTTGTTAGAAGAGGTTAAAACTATAGAGCAGCAGATTGAGCAGGCTAAGGCAGACGCTTCTAGTCAAGAAGCTCAAGTCAATCAAATGGCGACTGAACAAAATCAACGATTTGAAGATCTCAAGCAGCAGGATCAGAATTTTCAAGATCAGCGAGCCAGTGTCGCTGAGAAATGGGGAAATATTAATACCACTCAACAGATGCTTGAAACGCTACAAAATAGCGTGAATGCTTTTAGGGAAAAGCTTGATGCGATCGCCAATCTCACTGGAAAACTCCAAGAAACGAGCGATTACCAACTGCAATCCATTAGCGAAATGCAGCAGGTTGTTCAGGCGCTATCAGCGGAGTCACCTCAGTTGGCTACCTCTCAATCCTAACGAGTCAGTTTTCTTCACATGAAAAAGGCCGTGACGATTTATAGATCGTTACGGCCTTTTTCATTCTAAAGATAATGATTTTTAATGATGCCGAGGTATTGAATTGATTATTTGCGTGATGGTGGGAAGTAGATAACAGGATGCCAGCTTTGGCGCATAAGGTCGCCTGCGAAACTGGGAACAGACCACTCAATTAATTTGCCCATGCTGTCAGAAGAAATGGCGATCGCACTGATGTCATTCTCCACCGCTAGGTTAAAGACTTCAGTAAAAACATTGCCCTTTATCACCACAGCTTGAACATCTAGCCCCACTGATTCAAGATCTGCCTTCACAGTAGCAATTTTTGCTTCTGCCTCTTGAACCTCATATTCAATGGTGTTGCGAAGGCTGCGACGACGACCACCCTCTTCGATAACCCAACAGAGTAAACAACGCTTCAAGATATGCGTCGATGAATTCTGAACATGCGTTTTCAAAGACTCGACCAAATAATCTGCCGAGTGGCTGCCATCATAAGGGACGAGAAAATATTGGAATAAGCGCTCACAACGAAGAGCCAGCTCATCAACCAGATATGTTGAAATGAGCTGGGGTCGGAGAATCATAACCGGGATGTTCAGTTGTCGGCAGAGAGCTTGAGTTGTACTGCCAAACAATTGCTCAGTGAGACGACTCCTGCTAGGCGTTCCTAGAATAATAATGTCCGGTTGATATTGTTTTACAGCTTTAAGGATGTGATCCGACGGTTTGGTGGATTGGACGTCTATTTGAATATCAACTCCATCCGGAACTGACTCGAGAGCGACAGATAAACGCTCTCGAGCTGTCTCTATCTTCTCATTGTCAATTCGCGGAAATTCTCTATCCTCAAGTAGAGGAACCGTATGAAGGAATGAAATTTGGCGTAGCCCCCCTGCAACCAAGTTAGGCACAAAGTGAACCAAGCGATGGAGTCCATCCTCAAAATTAGTGCAAACGAGGGCTTTCTGAAACATTAACTGAAACAATCAACGACAACTCAGAACTTTCTTGTTCTAATGCCATCATACTTGAACAGTCTTAGGTACAGATAGAGCCCTCGAAAACACCTGTGTGCACACTACTCGTAAACTGCTCAGGAAGACATTGGGCTATCCAGCCCCCACTGATGCTTGATGAAATGCTTGTACATGGTTTCTTGCAACATCATCTGCTCATAGAGCTTCACTAAAAATTGTTGGGCCTGTTCTCGACTCATTCTTTCAACTTGAGTTTCAAACGACCGAAGGCTGAACTTTTGTTCTAGGGTTAACTGTGTAGGTTGAGACATGATGTGTTCTCCTTTGTTAATCGAACGATATGCTCGAACAAAGGTAGTGCGGCTTGCATCTCCCGCAGAGCGGACGATTCCAACCAATACACTTCCCTTTCTAGCGTACTTTTCTACGCTGTGGACTCATTGTTCCCCAGCAAAGACTAACTAAAATAGCCTGTGTTACAAAAGATAACACTTATTTGACAAAAGTGTCGTCACCCAGTGGTGTACCTTTTACTTGAAAGACCAAGTCGATTAGTGATGACGTTTTCTTTGAATAGATTTTTACCAGGCTAAGAAATGTAAGAAAGCTTGCCTTGAACATAATCTTGTGCTCTTTACAGAAGCATAAAGATTACTTTTCATTCTTAAAGCTCATGCTGCAGTTTTGATATCTGTGCTGCCATGCATTTATAAACGAAGAGGGTGCTGCAAGCGATTTTCAGCACC
>JBCCWF010000421.1:0-6149 GCA_039194035.1 Cyanobacteria bacterium P01_E01_bin.6
TGTGATGCGATCGCCCAAGCTGATCCATCTGAAACGTCCGACTTTGCAGCGCTCTATCGAGATGACGAGATTGTTCGTGAGTTATGCCATGAAATATTGAAAGCCAGTGGGATTGATCCGTGTTGGGTGGATTCTAACCACATTGTTCAATTCATCCACCATTACGAAGAAGATGGTGAGACAAAACCCAGCATCATCCATCAACTCAATCGCCTAGATAAACCGTCAACGGGCGAAGGTGGATCGATGGATCAATATGTTGCTTATCTATGCTCTGTGCTCGTCACGCTGGATCTGTGCTCTGACATCAAGGCAGCTCGCGAGATGTTGATGACGATGCCGATGGACTACATTGAGGGCATCGTTGCAGAGAAAATCGAATCCCGTAAAACGCCAGAGCAGAGAGAGAAGGAAAAAATCAAAGCAGAAGCGGAAGCAGCCATTTTAGAGCAGACTGAGCGGATGAAGAAAGAAGGAATAGGGGCGGTGCTATCAGGTTTTACCAGCTCTGTAACCCAGAAAGGAAGTTGAGGTATTAGCTATGGCCATAATGTCATCGATCTGGATACCCATCAGCGACGAACTATATGCAACTCACAACACTTCTGTGAATGCCAATATTTTGCATGATGATGGCTCACAGAAGTGGCTAAGGCTTCGCATTCCGCCCGATGGCTATCAACCCATCTATGAGAATTTAGGGTCAGCAGGAATTGTTCGTGGCCTCTTTTCTCGGGTCATTCTTACCCCTGTCCGTGCCGTCGGATTTGAAATCACAACACCTGAGAGCAGGGAGGTTGTGAGGCATATTGCTGAATCATTACTTAATCAAGTAGTGACGGTGCGTGACTATGTGGCCGTTGAGTCTGCCGACATTGCAACCGGATACACTGAGCGTCAGGTTGTGGTCAGGCAGCCGCAATCGTCAGGTAGCCTTACTCAAGGATCGTCTCGATACCATGTAGGGGGCTTTGTTCTGTCATTTGAGGGGGTTTGAGCTTAGACGCATCATGCGTCTAAGCTGCCTAGAATCTTTTTCCTGCTTGGCTTTGAACTCTCGCGGTTGAAACGCGAGAGTTCTATCATCCGTTTTTCAATACGTACCTGTTCGACAGTTTCTTCGCTGAAACCAACATCTAGCAACGGTTGCAAAAGCGTACCGTCATTAGAAAAAGTGACAACCCTGACTAAACTAAAAACTAAGTTGCCACTTTTGGAATTTATTTCGTGAAACCCCTTCCCCTCAAGGATTTAACTGAGTTGCCACCCTTGCCTATATCCTCTTTGAGATGGCCAATTTTCCATCTCTTCGGCAATCTTCAAATAATCTGAGTTGATAGTAGTTCGCTACGTATGTCTCAAATGATCGCCGCAAGTCGTTGATTGTTTCCGAGGATCTCATCAGAAGGTACAGCGTCTCCATATGTTTCTCAAAAATCTCCAGCCCCTCATCAGATAGGAATTGATGAAGCTTTTCCCATCCGCCGCTATTTTCTCTGCACTGCCTCACCCCGTCGCGCACACCAGACGGCAAAGGCTGGTAGACAAACTCATCGGTGAGTTGGCCCCATAGTGCAGGTCGATGATGCCCTCGCTGCTCTAGCCCCGTCAATCGGCTTAGGCTACCAGCTTAGGCTATGTTCGTGGTCTGCTTACCAACGTTGTCATTGCTGACTTCGTTGTGACCAGAGTCTGAGACTCCTTTACGGGGGAACAGTGAAACGGAATCCACTGGGAGAAGGCTCTCCACTCAGTTGGGGAGCTTACACTAAGCTCCTAACATATAGCTTGCTACATCGCACCAAAAGGGAAAAGAGGGTAAAGGGCTACTGAAGAATCCTGGGGGGCGAACACACAACTCGAAAACCAACATCGTCGTCATCGTTGTCGGCTTCGATATAGACGCGCGTCGCAGAACGGCAATACCTAGGATAGACGTACCAGGAGCCGCCGCGTATTACTCGAAGTTCATCATCTCTATCGGTCACCCACGCACTCCCATTTGTTGGTGCTCCTTTATAGTTTTCATGCCATATATCTTGGCACCATTCCCACACGTTGCCATGCATGTCGTGAAGTCCAAACTTGTTCGGCGGATACTTACCTAAGGGGGTTGTTTGTCCGACATTCTCATTAAAATTAGCTTGCCCTGGAGTTATCGAATCTCCAAAGGAATAGGCGGTTGTGGTTCCAGATCGACAGGCATACTCCCACTCTGATTCACTTGGCAAACGGTACTCCCGCCCCGCTCGCTTTGATAAGCGTTTGCAGAACTCTACGGCATCATTCCAAGACACACATTCAACAGGTAAGTCATCGCCTTTGAACAACGATGGTTCAGAACTTAGATCAACATCCACCTTTGGAAAGGTAGAAACAATAAACCATTGCTTCTGAGTCACGGGATATTTGCCCACAAAAAAAGAAGGAACAGCAACACGATGTTGTGGTCCCTCCCAATTATTTTGATCCGGCTCATTTTTTGGTGAACCCATTAAGAAAATGCCTTCAGGGATATAGATCATATCCAGCACAGCACCGTGAGAGAGCTTTTCTTGGAAGTCTTCGTTAGATGTTCCTTGAGCTGTAGGCCTATCAAGGCTCACACCAAACGGCACTGGCGCGATCGCATCCAATGTCTTCAGAAACTCAATCATTCCGCATCCTGTTGGGCTCTTTGCCCACTGAAGCAAAGCGATTGCTCGATTTCCTAGGGCTGCTTGTCCTGGTGGAATCACGTCATACGGAACATTAAGTGCAAACATCAATGCATCAAAATCGGACTGCATCAATAACTTGATGTGCTTCACCAGGATCAGGCGTTCTTCAGTTGATAAATCAGGCATGGGGTAGAATGAGGGCATTAGGATAAGACGAATCAGAGGGCGATCGCTAGCTTTTCCAGGGCAACGGCGATCGCCTTTCTGTATGTATATTAATCGATGGCTCACGGACAAACGTGAACCCTATTTCATTTTCAGTAGATTAAGGCGATCGCCTTTCATGTTCTAAGAGGTAGACTAGGGCGATCGCCCTTCCATCTCCCTGAGTGGCGATCGCCCTAGTCTTTTCACGAAACCATCTACCATCGTTTACCCCTAGAACATGACGGGCGATCGCCCTCCTCATCATCTTGCCCAAGTATTTAGATTTAGAATAGAGGTGCGATTCAGCAGCATGAGGTGAATGATGAATCTACAAGCTCCTCCTAAAACCAAGCCTCTTTTGCTCCAGCTTCCGAGTGATCTTTCGCTTCAGGTGACTCCAGAGCAGTTTGCTGAACTAGTTGCTGCGAATCGCGACCTCAGATTTGAACGTACTGCAACAGGAGAATTGATTGTGAACCCACCCACAGGGGGAGGATCTGGCAAACGGAATCTCAGCATCAGCACTCAACTCGGGGTTTGGTTTGAAGCCAATGATACTTTAGGGGAAGCATTTGATTCATCAACTGGCTTTAAACTACCGAATGGAGCCAACCGATCGCCGGATGCCTCTTGGGTGAGAAGAGACCGTTGGGAAGCACTGACTCAAGACGAACAAGAAGGATTTGTTCCCCTTTGTCCAGACTTTGTTGTTGAATTGCGATCGCAGACTGACAGGCTTAAAGATCTGCGCCCCAAGATGCAGGAGTATATGGAAAACGGCTCACAACTGGGGTGGTTGATCGATCCTCAACATAAGCGAGTGGAGATTTATCGTGCAGGCCAAGCGGTTGAAGTATTGGAAAATCCCAGCACATTATCGGGTGAAGCAGTTTTACCGGGATTTACGCTTACATTGAAACGTATTTGGGCTTAAGAAATCGAGCGTCGGCTAAAAGATCGAGGTATTGATCCCTATGCGTTGCCGTCTGACGAGGAGGAAAACGCATTACGCTTTTTGAGTTCGAGGGCAATAAAATCTTTGCTGGGGGACGATTATACGGATTACACCCAAGAGAAATTCAGATCAAACCTCCCTAGAGATCGCTTGTACTCTGGGCGATCGCCATCCCTCATGGCTAGGCTGTAAATAGCCCTCTAACTGGTGAGTGAGATGAGTGAAAAAGAAAAGTCATTGCCTTGGCATGAAGATTTAAAGATTTGGCAGGTCGTAGCATTGGTGGCTGGGTTGATTGTAGTTATGGCTTTGCTTGTCGCAGATGGGCCGGGAGAAGACATAGGAGGAGCCGTCAATGATTGCCAAAGAAGGGATGCCGGACTATATTCCAAAGTCTTTACGACAGAGAGCCGACCAACCGAGAAATGCGTGCCATCACAAAAAACTGCATTGATGAAGTTAATTCTGATTGATTCCGAAAACCTACATTGAACAGAATTAGGAACCCTTGAGCTGAGTGGCTTGAGGGTTTTTCAGTGGCAGACATCATCATTGAGTACGAGTCAAGAGGCGCTAGCAAGTCCATCTCAGATCTCCAGCGGCTACAGGCTGGATTAGCATCAACGGCGGATGGCACGACCAAGTTGGCCAGATCTCTTTCTACCTCATTCAAGTCAGCTCAAGATTTTGCAAAGAACTTAGGATTGACGACACAACGCGCAGCAGCGGCCACTCAACGAATTCAAGAGCTGAATCGCAGCAACACAAACTCAGCGCAACGTTACAAGGTGCTGAATAAAGAACTGGGTATTTCAAGACAACAGTTCTTAGCCCTGGACAAAGCTGTTTCCACCCAAGCGCAACGGCTGAAAGAATTAGAGCGGCAACAGAGGATTGCAACAGAAGGGTATCAAAACCTAGCGATCGCCAGTGGAGCTGTGGCAACTGCGATTGGGGCCGTGTTCACTCAGGGCACCCGATCATTTATTGAATTCTCTGGTGCTCTAAGACAGGTTGGAGCAATCAGCCAGTCCACTGGAACCGAAGCGTTTGAGGAGCTGAGTGATGAGATTGAACGCCTCGGCATCGTCACTAGCAAAACACCCGCCGAAATTGCTAAAACATCCGTCTCCCTTGCCCGTGCTGGCTTCAGTGCAGAAGAAGTGAAAGATGCCCTGGAAGGCGTTGTTAGAGCCAGTGAAGCTACGGGTGAAAGCCTAGAAACAGTTGGTGATATTATCGCCAAAACACTGCGGACGTTTTCTCTTGCCGCATCTGAATCAGATAGGGTTGCTGATGCACTCGTCGCCACAGCGAACAACACAAACACAACCGTATCGAGTCTGGGCGAATCATTGGCTTTTGTTGGTGCTCAAGCTGCATCATCGAATCAGCCGCTAGAAGATACGTTGATTGCCATCGGTTTACTGGGTGATGCAGGGATTCAAGGTAGTTCAGCAGGTACTCAGTTAGGACAAGCACTGGAAAGGCTAAAGGCGGCATCTGCTGGGGCCACATCAGATTTATCTGGTTTGGTGCGAGGGAACAACAAAGCCGTTGAAGCCTTTAAGTTGCTGAATATTGAAGCGAGAGATAGTGAAGGGCAATTGCGATCGCTCGTTGATATTGTCCCAGAAATTCAATCTCAGCTAGAAGGGCTAAGCCAACAAGACCAAGACTTAATCTTCAGATCCTTGTTTGGAACGCAAGGTGGACGGGCATTAGCATCACTCCTTCAAGCAACTCCTCAACGGGTAGCCGAAGTTACTCAGTCGATTCGGGAAAGCGAAAGAGCCGCTGCCGATGCGAGTGAAGAGCTATTGAAAGGGCTGGGAGGTGCGTTAAATCTCCTAACGGGTTCATTGGGTTCAGTGGCGAATAATTTTGGTGAGTTTTCGGCCATATTCCTTGAGCCATTGGCGAGGGGTGCCGCTACTCTGCTGAACTCATTCCTCGAACTCCCTGATGGAGCGAAACAGGTTGTTATTGCCACGACTGCCCTAACTGGAGCATTGGCAGCCGCGATCGCCGTTACATCCACACTTATCGCTCTCAAAGCCCAAGAGCGGGCAGCTTTGGTCATCGAAACGGCATTGCAGCTAAAGAATAATGCAGCCAGAGCAGCAGGAACCGTTGCCACGCTGGCTCAAGCGGCAGCAACGGGTCAACTCACGGCGGCTCAAGTGAAGCTCATTGCGACGACCGCTCAAGCGGTTGCTAGAGCTGGAGTATTGGCTGCTCTTGTCGGAACGACAGTGTTGATATTTGAAAGATTTGAGAATGGAGGAAAAGATGCAGCAGAAGCAGCGAGAGAACTTTCGAGAGAA
>JBCCWF010000422.1:0-6143 GCA_039194035.1 Cyanobacteria bacterium P01_E01_bin.6
CACTATTTTTAACACCCACGTTATTTTGTATCACCTGTGCCCAACAATAACCCCTTTTTTTTTACTGGTGTGCCAATTTTTATTGTTTTTTTGTTGTGGGGGTGACCCCCCCCCACAAAACAATTCCCATGTCCTACCTTCACGTGTCCTGCCAATTGAGGTTCGTGAATCCGTATGGTCAACTGATTGATAAGAAGCCGCTCTCTACGCTAGCGTAAGGATGGCTAATGGTTTTAGGGATAACTGTGGGCAATAAACGCTCTTTTTTCTGGATGGCGATCGCCTTAGCATGGGTCATTGCTCCCTCATGTGCAAATGGTAATTTGGGGCAATCATTGCAGGAGTCGATTGCAGCCGATCCTCGACTGGCGGATGGAGCACTCCAACGTGATGACTCTGCTGCTGGCCTGTGCCGTGATGACGTTGCTGAGCAGCTGCCAGAATCATTTCCGATTGAGCTGTGTTACCCAAATGCGGAACTGCTTGACGTTTCAAGGGCATCCCAGGCAGACGACGTTATGACAACTCAATGGCAAGTGAACGCGTCCATTGAGGATGTGCGGACTTATTATCGTGACTATCTAGATGCCGACTTTTGGGATATTACGGATTCAATTGAGGAAGGTAGCGACCAAGAGCTAGACGCCGTCAAGAATAGCGATCGCATCATTATTCGACTGCAAGACAAATCAGCCAATGACCCAGTAACGAGTGATTCAGGAACAAGTGATTCAGGAACAAGTGATTCAGGAACAAGTGATCCAGAAGACACAGATGATGAGCTGTCGAGCCAATCTGAATCCGATGTTCAAACAGAATTCACAGTTGCCTATCAATCAGATGCATTGTCCGCCAACCAAGATACGAATGCATCGGCTTCTGGAGACGGAGATATCCTGACCCCCGAAGACGCTCGATTATTCTCCCAGATTGATCCGAATCGAACCGACGCTGAGCCAGATACGACAACGTCTGAGAATACACGTCCCCAGACACAGCGCACAAACCAAGGGGCATCATTTACTGATCTTGAGCAAGCCCCTGAAGAACTTCGGAGTTATGTTGAAGATTTAGCAGCCTTGGGCATTCTCACGCCTCCTGATGGTGCATCAAGTGGTCGTGTTGAATTTAAGCCGAATGCCTCTGTCACTCGGCAAGAGTATGCTCAGTGGCTACTCGCTGCCAACAACCTGTTTTATGGCGATCGCCCCAGCCGCAAAATTCGTCTGGCAACATCGTCTACAGCCCCAGCATTCCAAGATGTTTCTCCCTCTACCACGGGTTACGACGCGATTCAGGGACTTGCAGATGCCGGACTCATTCCCAGTGCTCTGTCTGGAAACACAGCGGTGAACTTTCGTCCGACAGCATCCCTTACTCGCGAAGACCTGATTCAATGGAAAGTCCCCCTCGATCGACGAGGCAACTTACCCAGTGCAACCCTCAATGCGGTTGAAGAAACCTGGGGATTTCAAGATGCGACTCAAGTGAACCCTGCAGCCTTGCCCGCTATTCTTGCCGATTATCAAAACGGGGATCAGGCCAATATTCTCAGAGCCTTTGGCTATACGACCCTTTTCCAGCCTCAAAAAGCGGTCACCCGTGCTGAGGCCGCCGCCGTACTCTGGCATTTTGGCTATCAAGCCGATGGCATCTCAGCTGATGACCTCAGTGCCAATTAGTCACTCGATGTATCTATATAAAGACATCATTGGCTAGCTCCACATTAAGTTCTTGCGTCAATATAAAGACATCATTGGCTAGCTCCACATTAAGTTCTTGCGTCAATTCTTTACATGACTTGGCAAACTTCTCAAAATTGCAACGAATAGATGAGGTTTGGGGCGTGCGTTGCGCGTCCCAAACCCTGATTCCTCTGTAAACATTGCCAAGTCGTGTCTTTAAGCTGTTGATAATGTTGCAATGCCTAAGAAAATTTGGGGGTGTGGCAACGCGATGAACGGCGATCGCGCACTCTCACGACTGAGACCTTACATCAAAAATTAGGTGAATGCGCCAATTGTTTGATTCGTTATAGGCTTCATGGGGAATTTTGTTGTCAAACCACCAACACTCCCCTGGATGCATCCGCACCCATTCGTCGCCTGCACCCAACAGACTGCCTTCTGGACTGTCTAAAACCAAATGATAACGATCGCGCAACCGGTAATAATCACCGTGGTCAATATGGCGATAGACCCTGCCTCGTGGCGCAAGGCGCACTACTGTCACGCGTCCTAACTCGCCTCTCCGAGCGTTGGCAAAACACTCGACCCAACTCATCACTTGGGGAAAATGGTCGGCCAGAGCTGTAGGGCGACTGGCATGAACATCATTGCTACTGGTAATACCGGGTGGAAACGGTTTCACCGCGCTGCGCAGATAGATGGTCTGGGTTTCTCGCTGGACGGTGATGGTGTCTTGGCGGCTTGTATTATGTAGCCACAAGCCGTCGTGAGCTGAAATTTCGTCGCGGAAAAGCTGGATATCGGTGTCCTGATCGATGAACCGAAAATGCTGAAGATGATCGGCGTTGTCTTGGGTGGTTGCCTTGAGGGCGATCGCCCTCAAGCGCTCGTCGTCTGCTGTGGAGAAAGCTATAGGAGCCTCAGAGGTGGCTCGGGTGGGAGGCGTCGCCTCTGGTTGAAATGCGGGCCACTGTTGGAGTTTGAGCAGTGCCATTAGACAATGTTGCACATTATCGACCCGGATGACGTTGTCATAGACGGTGGTGCGTAGCCCTCCCTGTACGGCAGCTCGATCAGACACATAGAATAAATCAATTGCATCTCGAAACTGGAGCTGTCGAACGCTGCGAAGCCCCCGCCAAATCACGGCTTCATAGATGGCGGCTCGCTCGTAATCGTCAACGTTGAGGGCTAGTTCATAGGCATCAGCTACCCCTTCTAAGTACACACCTGTCGAAGAGGCGTGGGGTGGACCATAATCGGCATCGGATTGATAGAATCGCCCCTGCACATCGGCATGAAGGGTTGAATCGTTTGGCAACCACTGCTGCATGGCTACCAGCCCATCATTCATTTCCATAATGGCGTCTAGAAATTGGCGATCGCCCGTCGCTTTATACAGTAGGGCATAGGCTTGAGTGTGCCAGGGAATAAATGCGGGATTGTAGTGGGTACGGTGCCAGGTGCGGTAATATTCAAAACTGGTGTAGCAGCGGTCGAGGAGTTTCGGGTCTTGGGTGCGGTTGTAGAGGGTGGCCCAAAACAACAGGGCTTCTCCAGGGTAAAAGTTTTGGTTGTCGTTGCGGTGGGCTGGTTTGTAGAAGGTACGGAACGACCCATCCGGTTGGCCACAGCGTATCAATGGTGGCGCAAAGCCTCCTAAACAGATTTTGGTAGGCAGGGGCAATGGCCCAGGCTTTCGGAAGCGTAGCAGGGTCATCACACCGCGCAGCCTCTCCATCAGAAAATTCTAGAATCGCCAACGCTGCCAAGGCGATCGCCCCCAGCTTTACCTTGTCGTCATATTCGACCCACCCTAACTCGCCGTCTGAGCGGTAAAACTGATGAAGCGTGTAGGAAAGATTCTGATGAACCAGTGTCCAGTGGGGCGCTTGCCCACTAGCCCGAGCGTATCGAATCAGGGCTAAAGTCGCCATAAACTGTCGAATCAGGTTATTGGCCTTTGACTCAGCCCCACGACTGGGAAAGTATTTGTAAACCATGCGACCATCGGACTGAACCTGCCGCAGCAGCCATTGCCCCAACTGGTTTGTCAGGTCGTTGAGCACGGTGCCCGATAGAGCATCAATGGGCACAACACGATTACCACGGTGGAGGGTCACAGCAGTAACCGTCGGCGTTAGAGACACCAGCACCTGCCGCGACTCGAAAGAATAGATCACTCCTCCCTGGCGCACAAACGTATCGAGTGAAATGCCTTGGCGTTGGAGAAACTGATTCAGTATGGTGCCAAAGCTCAGGTTGGCTGAAATCATGTGCGTGGGGCCATAGCGCACGAGACGGTCTTTATATTGCAGTTCGATACCGCGAAGGCCACGGTGGATGTTACTAAAGACAGAGGAGAATCGCGATGGCTTGATGGGCTGATAGTTAGCAGTCAAACACAGCTCGATAGTGTCGATACTTTGATCGTTCCCCAACTCTGAGACTCGGGCGATCGCCCGATCGACGATACCGGCCAAAAGCTGATCCACATCAGAGTCATAACACCAATAAGATTGCCTCAGGTGTCCCCTATAACGTAACGCCACGTAGGTCGGCCCCAGACATGGTAGCGGCGACCAGGGCATAGAATCGGTGAAGCCGTCGATCGCCGCCTTCATCCTAAGGGTCAATGCGGGGTCATCAATAGACAGACATTGGGTAGTGCGATCGCCCATGGTGATGTTCACTAGCGTTGTATGAATTGCCTATGGATTTCAGTTATCAACCAATGTTGAGAATCGCCGTAGCCAGACAGTTTGGGTGGTGATTGATTTACCTGCGTCAATCGACATGAGGGCTATTCTAAGTCTGCTTCCTGATCGGCCCAGGTGGTTACGGCTTTCGTATCATCGAGAGTTGTCAACAAACGGAAGCTGGGCGATCGCCCGGGCTGCGGCAAGGCTAGCAATAGACGATACAGCGACCAACAAAAGAACGTTGGGTTCATGGGTAACTCTCTACAGATCAATGTCACTGACATAAGGAAGAAGAAAAGGGTGTAAAGCCTGATAATGATAGGCTATAGCGTTTTAACACCCTCGTTATTCTACTATGTCAAATCGAAGTGAAATACTCAAGCGCCGCCTGTTCGATAGTCTGGGTCGGCCTTGGCACAACATTCTACCCGAGTCGAAAATAGACGCAATCCTCAAGGCGGAAGACATCCAGTATCGAAAACGGCTGTCCCCCCCCCTTGTGGCGATCTGGGCAATGATCCATCAAGTACTGAGTACCGACAAAAGTTTGAGTCATACGGTCAAATGGGTGCGCAAATGGCTAGTGGTGGAGGGTGATTCAGAGGCTGCCTCGTCCGATACCGGGGCCTATAGTAAAGCTCGTAGCCGATTGCCAGAGGGGGTATTGGAACAACTCGTGCCGGAAACAGGCAAGGCATTGGACAAAACAGTTGCCCCGGAGCAGCGATGGTGTGGTCGAGTGGTAGAAGGTATTCGATGGCAGTACCCTGCTGATGAGTGACACCCGCGCCAATCAGCAGGAGTATCCACAACATGGCAATCAACACCGGGGTTGCGGGTTTGGGATGGCGCGTATCGTGGTGTTTTTTCCCTACTGACGGGGGTGGTTTGTCTGGCGTGCATTGCATCGAGAAATACGAGTGAAGCCGAGATGAGTCGGTCTCTCTACAAGGCCTTGAAACCCGATGATGTGGCAATGGCAGACCAACTGCACGGCAGTTACGTGGATTTAGCGCTAATGGTGCAACAGAAGGCAGACGGGATGATCCGCAAGCACCATGCGCGAAAGACCGATTTTCGGAGTGGGAAAAAGAATGGCATTGGCGACCATCAAGTGGAGTGGACTAACCCCACTCGATGTCCCAACCATATGACTCAAGAGGAGTTTGACGCATTACCCCAATCTCTGCAAGTGCGTGAAGTGTCCCTGCGTTTGTCCCGCAAGGGATGGCGGGATAAGGGCATGATTGTCGTGACCACCCTACTCGATGCTGAAACCTACAGTGCCCAAGCGTTAACCGAGTTGTATGGGTGTCGATGGGTTGCGGCTGAAGTGAGGTTGCGCCATTTGAAAACTACCTTGAACATGGAGATGCTTAGGGCTAAAACCCCTGCGATGGTGCGTAAAGAGTTTTGGGCACATCTATTGGGCTACAACTTGATACGAACGATCATGGAGCAAGCAGCTCCCCAAGCCAACTATCAGCGCCCACGGCTCTCGTTTCAGACCACCCGCCAAGGATTGATGGCGATTTTGACTGAATTGGGGTCTGACGACCAAAGGATGCGAACGCGAGTGTACGCTGATTTGCTCGATGAAACGGCAACGATGTTAGTAGACCTCTTGCAATATTCATTCCATCATGTGCTTTGGACATATTCTCGTGCCTTAGCCAGCCAGCGACAGCTCATAGTTGTAGATTGCGGCAATCAAGTTTCCTCGTAGATTGTAGCGACAACGACGGTTACGATA
>JBCCWF010000423.1:0-6142 GCA_039194035.1 Cyanobacteria bacterium P01_E01_bin.6
CATAACGTAAGGTGAGAAAAAATTAACGGTTCACCGTAACAAGACCTTGTTGCAATACATCGAATACTTGAGAAAGATGTCCGCTGATGAGTGCAGTCGTGTCTAGCCAAAGCCCAGGAAAGATGACAGAACGGGCGATATTGTCTGCGTCCGCACCGATTGGGATGTATTGCCCATCGGACAGTTGAAACCAATCCAGCTCACTATCATAGACACGCCATACGAGATACTCTTGTACTTGATTGCGGCGATAAACATTCAGCTTTGCTCCTAAATCCAGAGATGCGCTGCTACCAGCAATTTCGACAATCAGCTCAGGAGCACCTTCCACATAATCGTCTTTGCTGATGGTCGATTGTCCACCCTGCTCAATTCGAAGCAGTGCATCAGGTTGGGGTTCGTTATCCATATCAAGCCGAACCGTGGGATTGTCTAATGCTTCGACACCGGGGGTTGCGGCTTCGTAGGCAACGAGCCAGCCCATGATGTGAGCATGAGGTTTGCCATGGCCTTTCGCTCGCAGGGGTGACGCGATAAAAACAGTGTTTTCAATCAGCTCAGCTTTTTTAATGTGGGGCATGGCTTGATAGCGATGCTCAAACTCCGATCGCGTGAGGCGATCGCCGTTTTCTAGGGGTGGAAGACTGAAGGACGATGAAGGACGATGAGCAATCGTCATAGTACTAGTCAGAACAAGAGTTGATTCCATTCAATTTTACTCAAAAAATGATAGCTTTCTCTTGATGGATACCTGTTCAAAGGAGCACTCAATTCTCAGCAGAATGGCTCTCTATCCGTGGGAGGATGGAGGGCAAGCGCATCACTCAGCGGACTTGCGATGAATACACAACCAAAAATCATTGTTCTAGATGATGACCCCACGGGGTCGCAGACCGTTCACAGTTGCCTATTGTTGCTGAAATGGGATGTGGAAACCCTTGTTCTTGGGCTCACTGACGCGTCTCCGATTGTCTTCATTCTCACCAACACCCGAGCCCTTACACCAGACCAAGCAGATGCCATTACCCGTGAGGTGTGTCGCAACCTGAAGGTGGCGATCGCCCAAGCTGGGGTTGAAGACTTTTTGGTGGTCAGCCGCTCTGATTCCACCCTGCGGGGGCATTATCCGGTGGAGACGGATGCGATCGCCGCAGAGCTAGGCCCGTTTGATGCGCACTTTCTAACACCTGCCTTTTTTGAAGGCGGTCGTTTCACTCGT
This sequence comes from Cyanobacteria bacterium P01_E01_bin.6, assembly GCA_039194035.1. GTDB lineage: Bacteria > Cyanobacteriota > Cyanobacteriia > CAKZMO01 > CAKZMO01 > JBCCWF01. Next base: position 1,220 of record JBCCWF010000423.1, read on the forward strand.
GACAGCATCCACTACCTGGTGATCAATGGTGTTGATGTTCCGGTTCATGAAACAGAATTTGCCAAAGATTCTGTGTTTGGCTATCACCACAGCTATTTGCCAGACTACGTAGAAGAAAAAACAACGGGTCGCATTCCGGCAACAGCGGTTGAACGGTTTGTGCTCACTGATATTCGCACTGGAACGCTAGAACGCTTGATGACGCTCAATCACAACGTTTGTGTTGCGGTTGATGCTGAAACCCAGGATGACCTTAATCAGTTCGCTCACGATATTTTGAAAGCGGCTTCTCAAGGAAAACGATTTCTGTTTCGCAGTGCCGCCAGTTTGCTCACTGCCCTCGCTGCTCTTCCACCACAGCCTGTTGCCGCCGAGCAGATGGCTACCTTCACGCGAAACCATCGTGCTGGAGCCGTCATCGTCGGTTCCCATGTCAAAAAGACGACCCTCCAGCTCAATCAACTCCTTCAATCCGAGGGTGTTGTTGGTGTTGAAGTTGAGGTGGTACATCTTCTGGATGAATCCACAGAGCAACGGGAGCAGCTACTCGCCTCAACACTGGAAAAGGTTCATGCCGCCCATGCCGAAGGGCAGACACCCGTGGTCTACACCAGCCGAACAGAACTCACCTTTGACACGGTGGAGACGCGCTTGGCGTTTGGTGCCGCCGTTTCCACACTGCTGATGGACATCGTCCGAGGATTGCCCGACACCATTGGATTTCTCATCAGCAAAGGGGGGATCACCTCGAATGATACGTTGAGTGTTGGACTGGCCCTCACCTCGGCGCGGTTGCTCGGACAAATTCTACCGGGATGTTCCATTGTGAAAACTCCTGAGAACCATTCCCAGTTCCCTAATTTGCCTGTGGTGTTGTTTCCTGGCAATGTAGGGGATGACCATGCGCTAGCGATCGCCTATCAGCGGTTACGGCCTTGATGTCAACGCCTGCAATCGCTCAACGATTAGTTTAGACAGGCTCGTATGGGATATGCCGGCGATCGCCCGCCATCACACCGTCCTCTTCTTCAATTTTTCTGTTGAACCAACACATGCTCCTATGGGTAGTCAAACAACCGCGAAAACAGTTTTTCTTTTAGTCTCAATGGTGGGCTGGCTCATTGTCGGTGCAGCGCTGATGTATTTATTTCCAGTGTTTGCAGATATCCTAGTGTCGTCTGATCTGACTCACCTATGGATGACCAATCTCAGTCGGGGAGGCTATAGCCCAATACTTGCGGTCCTCGGAGGCGGGATCGCGTTTATCTTGACGGTAGCAGGCAACGTTATCTGGTATCGTCAGTTCGATGGAAAGATGTAGTCCAGTGGCTGACTCTAGGCTCCATCAGCACAGACATTCATACCCAGATTAAGCCACATCACGACTGCTGAACTCACGACTCGGCATTGTTTTGGCTTGAACGCGTCAGTCCACGCGCTTCATATCCGATCAGAGCAATAATGGCTAAAACCATTGGCCCAAGATGATGAAGTACTCGAAAGACGACGAGCGCTCCGAGTAAATCAATCGTTGGAATAGCTGGTGAAAGCAACAGCACCATAACGGTCTCGAACACCCCGATGCCTCCGGGGATGCTGCTGAGAACGCCTGCCATCTGAGCAATCACGTAGACGCCAATCATTTTTAACAATTCCTGGCTCGACGACAGACCCAGCAAGACGGAAATTGTTGATGCGGCGATCGCCCAATCACAGCAGGTGATGCCAATTTGCGCAATCGCAACAGGAAAGGAAAGACGAGGAACTGTCAGTGCCCCAAGGTGAAGCGATCGCCGCATGACGCTACTCACCAAAAGAAATGCGGCCACGATTAGCAACGAAAAAAGACCGAGGGAGCGAAGAGAGGTGCTAGGGAGATTGAGCGTTGTTGCGATATCAATCTGTTCCGTTAAAAAGAGGACTCCTCCCAGCGTTAACAGACCGAGCCAAAAACTAAGATTGCAAAACGCGATGACTTGAGCGACCTGGCCCGAGGTCAATCCCCACCGTTTGTAAAAGCGATAGCGTAGCGCGCCGCCACTTAAAAATGTTGCCCCAACGGTATTGCTAATGGCATAGCTAATCGTTGACGCCAGAGCTGTCTTCCGATACGGAAGAGCAACACGCACGTAGCGCATGGCTAAGGTGTCATAGCCTGTCATCACCCAGTAATTGAGAATCACACAGGCGATCGCCAAACCCACAATAAAAGGAGAAGTGGTTGCAAAACTCTCCCAAACATCAAGCAGACTATACTGCTTCAGTTCTCGCTGGATGATGCCGCATGACACGATGAATAGGGCGATCGCGCCACATAAAGGAATGAGCGTTAATCCTCGCTTGAACAACTGATGCCAAGGTTGAGTGGCCTTATGCAGACATGCCACGGCACGAAATCGATGCTTGCCCGGTGCATGACAATCATCCGTTTGAGCAATAGGAGGAATTGGGGCTGTGTTCTTCCTCTGATCCGATCGATGCCTCATTGAATGATTGTCTTTACTCATGCCTCATCTGCACCCCACACCCTGCCCATACGGTTGGCTTGTCTTTTAAGGCGGGATTCTAGGGCGCTCAGCGCCCTAGAATCCCGCTAAATTCTTCCCGGCTTAAGTTATTAAGCCCATACGGTTTAGTATGCGATATCTTGGCAATGTCGCAGTGGTAGTACACCTCAACCATTGCGTTCCCTACAACCCAGCAGATTAACCAGAGCACAGCTCATGGAGCGATCGCTCCATCAATACAGTCGTCACATGATGTCGGTATCGAGCACTGGCCGTCTCATCATCCATAAAGGAGGAAAGTGAGATAGTTCTGTCTAACTGCTCACACAGTTCTGACGCGGAGGGAGTCGTCGCAAATGTCAGCAATTGAGGGACGGCAAGACATCCCCCAATCCCAAAACGTACTTCTCCAGTCTTCCCATGACGCGCTGCCACAACAATAGACACAGCAATGCCTGCAGTCGCGACACAGATCCGTCGATAGCTGACCTGCCACTCCAGAAATTCAGATGGAATATGAATCAATCGCAAGACTTCACCAGGCTGCAAAACCGTCTGCTTTGCACCGATTTGAAATTCAGACGCGGCAACAGTTCGGCGATCGCCCGACAACGTCTGGAGCTGATAGCGAGCATTCAGCAAAACCATGACAGGCGCGAACGTACTGGCGGGCAAGGCAAGACATACATTGCCCGCAATGGTAGCGACATTCTGAATTTTGAAGGAAGCAAGCTCATGAGCCGCACGACAGAGAGACTTAAACCCAGGCCAATGAGGAGGACTCTCGAATGCCAAGAGCTGACTCATCGTGCACGTTGCTCCAATCATCAATCCGTCGTCACGCTCTTCTAGCTCATCCCACCCCATCTGCTGCATATCGACCAGTGTGGTCAGGTGAGGCTGGGCTTCTGAGAATAACCACGTTCCTCCCGCTAACCATGCCCAGCCTTTTTCCCACGACGGAAGCTCGTCAAGACCACGGGGGCGCAAATAAGACTGAACGTTATGCAAATCCACAAGGCATCACATTACTAAAATGCACGTATCTCTTAGACATCAGATAATGAACCCAGAGGCATGCATGGGGCAGAGTCGTGGCTCCCTGTCATCACCTAGAGCGCACATTCTTGTGCAAGGGCCTTATCTTCATCACCCTACAGAGGAAGTGATGGCCAATTTGTAAGATATCGAACAAAAAAATGCTCGACTTGTCGGTTTAAGTTACGAGTGATGGAAGAGACGGCTGCTATGCTTCGTTGGGTTGAACCGTTTGACATTCTGTACACAAGCCAAAAAACTCCAGCGTATGGTAGAAAATTTTGAATTGATAGGAATGATTCAACTGATTCTCCAACTCATGTACAGGACATTGTTGAATTGGAATCGATGCGCCGCACTGTAGACACGTCAGATGATGACGATCTTCCTGCACTAAGCTATACAGGGCCTCTCCGCTTGTGAGCGTACGCACTTGTACCAATCCTTCTAACTTCAGAGTGTCGAGGGATCGATAGACCGTAGCAAGGCCAACACTTTTTCCTAAATTACGCAGCTCAATGTAAAGCTCCTGAGCAGAAATGGGTTTCCCCACACTCTTCAGCGTCGATAAAACATGCTCTTGGCTACGCGTTCGTTTCATAAAAATATAGTCTGTCACTGTTTGGGCGATCGCCCTTTCTCTTCTATCATCCCAAATACTCATCCCAATTCAGTAGCTATCCATCATTAAACGTAACCTTGCAAATCCTGTGCCGCCCGCGGCACAGGCGGCACAGGACTTGGGGTTTTGGTTTTAAGGACGTCCAGGTACTGAATCGGCTTGTCGTTATTAGGCATCTCTGACGAACGCTCAGAGAGACCATGAACGTCTGAACATTCCAGCATCTTCATCAAAATCATCTCTAAAATCTTGTAGCGATGATTTATAATTATAAATCGTGCCCGTTTTACGCTTTAAGAGACTGGAGAAGGCTATGTCCCGTACATGCAACTTGACTGGAAAAAAAGCAAATAATGCCTACGCGGTTTCTCACTCTCATAGGCGTACAAAAAAGCTACAAGGGGTTAACCTTCAGAATAAGAAGGTGTGGTGGCCCCAAGGAAATCGCTGGGTCAAGCTAAGACTTTCAACAAAAGCGATCAAGACTTTAAAGACTAGAGGTATTGATGCCATGGCGAAGGAAGCAGGCATCAACCTGAACAAATGCTAGTTTGCGACTTAGAGAATAAACAATAAAGACCAGAGGAGATTCCTCTGGTCTTTATTGTTTATTCTCTACGCCTTATGTGAGTGTAAATTTGTTTCGAACAGATTGCTGCTCAAAGGTAAGCACATCAATAGCGAAGGATTGACGCAAGACGATTCGCAGGGTATGACTGGCAACTTTAGCGGCCACCTGGAGTTGAATACCTGAAA
>JBCCWF010000424.1:0-6118 GCA_039194035.1 Cyanobacteria bacterium P01_E01_bin.6
AAATATACCCACTCGTGGGGCGGGGGGCTACGCCCGCCACCCCTCGATTGGTGCTTTATTTTCTAGCAAGTCCCTCAGTTGCAGGTAAGCATCATGTCCTGAACCATTGAAAACTAACGTCTTGGGCGATCGCTTCACAGGCTTGCATTTTACGAGCACGATTGCCTTACCATCCAGTAGAGAAGCAAAAATAGAGCACGTTATTCTGAAGAGTTTTTCCAATGCTCTGGTGTAATGACTGCGAATTGTGTACAAACATAAAGGGGCTGTGACATCTCTTTAAGAAGGCATAGCATTACAACACATTCTAGAGGCGCAGTATTACAGCACATGGGGTGGACTTCTTTACTAACTCAGAGCATGACCCAACTCGGGCTGGCCTTCGGCTCTGTCGTTTTGGCCGAAATTGTTCGCGATATCTATCACATTGCTGGACACCTATACCCGCCATTGCAGCGGCTTCACTTTTTGCACCACAAAGCATATCGGCGCGACTTCACCATCACCACCAAAGAAGCCTACTGCAAGGCTCAACTCTATAATGATGTGCCCGAATCTCTGGTCATGGTTGCGGTGTTGCTAGTCGTGATGGTCTGGACTCACGAGTATGCCGTGGGGTTGGGTGTCTTTTACTCCGCTGCGTTTTTGGCCTCAGCCCTCGCGCGATCGCAAGGACTGCTCTTCCAAAGCGATCTCACCCATGAACCTGGCGCGTTAACAGAAATTCCTGGAAACTGGCGCATTAATCGCACCTATCATTGGCGGCATCACTTTGATGAAACCAATGCCTACTTTGCCGGACACTTCACAATCGTGGACAAAATTATTGGAACCAGCCTTTCTCTAAAAGGCAAAACTATTGCTATTACCGGAGCCTCTGGAACGATGGGACAGGCGCTCATCAATGCATTGAAGAGTCAAGGGGCAAAACCCATTGCGTTGACAACATCTCCCAGCTTTGATGATCCTGCGGCAATTGATACAGTCCAATGGCAAGTTGGGCATGAAGCTGAGTTGCGCGATCGCCTCCAGTCAGTAGACATCTTGATTTTGAACCACGGCATTAACGTTCATGACGATCGCACGGCCGCAGGTATCCAACAATCTCTGGAAGTGAATGCACTATCGAGCTGGCGGTTGGCCGAACTCTTCCTTGAAACCGTGACTGGCCCAACCGCCCGAGCAACAAAAGAACTCTGGGTCAATACATCTGAGGCTGAAGTGAGTCCTGCCTTGAGTCCGTTGTATGAACTCTCAAAGCGGTTGATTGGCGACATCATCACTCTGCGACGCATTGATGCACCCTGCATCATCCGCAAAATCATCTTAGGACCGTTCAAAAGTCGTCTCAATCCTTATGGTGTGATGTCGCCTGGTTGGGTCGCCCGCATGGTGGTTGCTCTGGCAAAACGAGATGTGAGAAACATTATTGTGACGGTTAATCCGCTCACATACATCGTATTTCCCATTAAGGAAGTGTTGAAATCGCTCTATTTTCGCGTCTTTTCCAAAGCTCAGTAGATTGGCTACGAAATCTGCTGAAACAGGGGTGTTACGTATCGCTCTAATGAGCATCTTTATATAGCGGTATGCAACTTCGTCAAGGACAAAAGCGGTGATGTGGGGCGCGCTGCGCCCCACATCACCGTACTTAATCAACCTGCACAGCGCTATAAAACCCTAAACAGTGAGATGTCTGGGTTCTTTAACGAACCCAGACATCTCACTGTTTAGGTATGGCAGAAACGGTGTGAACTCGTTTATGGTTAGGTTTCATGGGCTACAGTCAGATGATTCTCCCGTTCACTCTCGATGTTTTACTCATCATTTAGAACTCGTTATGGGCATATCCAAGTCCTTTGTTCCACTCAGCTTATTTACCCTTACCCTGAGCGGCTTGGTGTTGCCTAGTCACGCACGTGCTTATAGCGTTGTCACCGATACATCTTCTACACCATCCACAACGATTGCTCAACCACATCTGGCACAACAAATTGCCCAGGGACAAACGGCTCAAGAGCAAATTGAGCTGGGGTTGCAATATATTCAGCAAGGACAACTCGACTTGGCGATCGCCGCTTTTCAACAGGCGGCACAACTCGATCCGAATGAAGCAGCGGCTTACTATAATCTTGGCCTCGCCTTCCGTCAGCAGGGGCAACTTGAATCATCTGCCAATGCCTTTTTTCGAGCCATTCAGGCAGACCCACAATTCGCGATTGCTTATGCAAACTTGGGTGCTGCCCTGCTCGAAGCGAATAACTTTCAGCGGGCTGAAGAATATCTCCAGCGGGCGATCGCCCTTGATCCTAATTTGGGATTGGCTTACTACAATCTAGGCTTAGCGCAGCAATATAATGGACAAGACGTGAGGGCGATCGCCTCATTTCAGCGAGCCATTGAACTCAGTCCAAACGCACCTGAGCCTGCCTATCACCTCGGGCAAGCATACCTCCGTCAAAACCGCATTGCTGAGGCAGAAGCAAGCCTGAACCGCGCAGTCGCCCTATTCCCAAATTACGCAGAGGCCCACTACAGTCTCGGCACTATCTTGTATGGCCGCAACGATATTAACGGTGCTCTCGCCTCATTTCGACGCTCAGCTGAGTCAAATGTGAACTATCCAAACGCCTACTATGGAGCAGGACTCGTCTTTTTGCGCCAAGGCAATGTCGCAGACGCTCAGCAAATGCTTGTTTATGCCCGTGATTTATTTAATAGCCAGGGCAATACCGCATGGGCAACCCGCGCAGAACAGCTCCGACAACAAGCAGGGCAAGGTCGCTAATCAGTTGTCATGCAGGCATTGTTCCAACAACCCAACTAGAAATTGATTAACAGACAAATCGCTCCAACGACCCACATTTCAGAACTTCAATGTCCTGAAATTGGAAGATTTCTGGTTTTGCGTTTAACATCTCAGAAGTAAGACGCTTCAAACGCTGCCCAGGATAATCCGGTATGGAACTAACAGTCAATGTCCGTGAAATCGTTGCCTGGGTCATTGCCCTTATCTCACTGACCTTATTTCTCCATACCAAAATCCGAAATCCGACTCAGCAATACTACATGGCCGTGCAGGGACTCCTTGTTGCCTGCTATAAGAAGGCAACCTTTTATTCATCTCAAGCTCAAGGCTTGAAAGACAGCAAAAGCAATACCACGTCACTGAACGAAGCCCAGAAAATCTACGAATTTGTGTCCAATGACTATGCGGTGTTGACACAACATATTTTCGGGGTCATGAAATCAATTGAACCCAAAGAATTGCCATTTGACGTCGTAGATTTTTTGGAACCAAACGTGCCAGTAGATGAAAAATCAGAGGTACAGTTTGAAGCCAAGCCACCTGCTGTCAGTACGATTTCTATTGGGAGCCTATCGAATCGTGCATCTGTGCAAAAGCAACACACTCGATAAATTCTCAGGATCCTACGCAGCTTAATAGCTCGAAATTAGGCATTATCTTGTTGAATGACTCCAGTTAAATTATTAATGATTTCCTGAAGCTGTCGTAACCATTCACTAACCTTGAAAATCTGGTCATTAATGCTTTCACAGGCCTCAATGAGATCAGATGTTTGCCATTCTGTTTGTGGGCAATACAGCTGAGTTCTATAGTCTTGCACCTCATCTTTAATACAGAGATAATCTTGCTTGAGGCAATCAATCAAGTCTTCAACGAATGAGAATCCTTGTAACCCTTCAATGTCTTGGATAATTTGGTCAGACGCTCGCAATCGATTTAACTTTTTTTCAAGTCTATCGAGATATCGCTGAAACTTATTGAGCATATCATCTAGGTCGAGTAAGCGATTCTCGACATCGCCTCGCTTAAAGCTCAATTCAGAGCTAGGAAAGACTTCAACATTTGCTCCTTGAGATTTGAGATGATGGTTGTCTGATTCTGTTAACCCTAAATTGGCTCCAAAAATTGCCTTTTGGACGCGAATATTATGTTTTTGGGGCTGGGTTAGGTTTGTGCATCTCAAGTCAGCACGCCTCAAATCAGCTTCTCTTAAGTCGGCTCCTTGCAAGTGAGCACTTCTCAAATCTGCATCTTGTAAGTTGGCACTTGCAAGATTGATCTGCATACATTTAGTCAGTCTTAGATCGGCATGGCACAGTACGGCTATCGTGAGGTTTGCTCCTGTCAAATCAGCCCCATTCATGAAGGCACTTTTTAGATAGCCTTCGGTCAAGTTTGCGGAAATAAGAATCGCATTACTCAAATCGGATCGGGGCATCTTGACACGACATAAATTTGCATTATTTAAATAGGCATTGCTTAAGTCGGCACGAGATAGATCAGCCTTATAAAAGTTCGCACCATTTAATTTTGCGCTACTCAAGTTGGCACGACTCAAATTACTCTCACTAAAGTCAGTCTCCATGGCGATCGCCCCATCCAGATTAATCCCCATTAAGTTCGATCGGATGATTTTGGCCTTGCTAATATTCGTTCCCATGAGTAGAGCACGCATCAGATTAGCTCTACTCATGGTTGTTTCTGAGAGAACTGCATTACTGAGATCACTACTGCTCAGGTCTACCTTATCCAAGTTGGCGCTGCATAAGTCGGCTCCTCGACAATCCACACGTCGCATCGTTGCCTGTTCAAAATTTGCTCCGGACATCTGGGCAAATCGTAAATCAGTACTCACGAGGAGACTCTTTCGAAGATTTGCGTGGGTCAGCGTTGCTCCGAATAAACTGGCGAGACTCAAGTCTGCTTGTTGTAAACTCGCGCCAGACAACACAGCCCCTTTCAAATTGGCACGCCTTAAATTCGCTTGGGTCAAGGTTGCAGCACTCAACGTGGCTCCGCGCAAAAAAGCCCCTCTCAGGTTGGCTTGACGCAAATTAGCGCCATGCAACTCTGCTTTTTGAAGATTTGCACCTGCTAAGCAAGCGCTTCGTAAATCAGCATTTCGTAAATTAGCCCCACTCAAATTTGCGCCAGTAAGATCCGCAAATGACAGGTTTGCTCCGCGTAAATTAGCATGACGCAAGCAGGCTCCCGTCAGATTAACCCCGCTAATGTTGACGTTGGGTAAATAGGCATCTTCTAGAATGACCCGACTAAGATTTGCTTCTCTGAGCTGTACTTGAATGAGCTTGGCGCCTTTCAAAACGGCATTGCTCAAGTCTGCTTCTTCTAGACGGGCCCCGCTCAAATCAGCATTGATCAGATTGGCTCGATGAAGCTCGGCGGTGCTTAAATTAACCCGACCTAACCGCGCAGAGTTTAACCGTGTTCCACTCAGCTCAGCTCCGGTTAAATCAGCACCGTCCAAAATGGCTGATGAGAGGTCTGCATCTTTTAGCAGAGCATTGCGGAGATTGGCCTCTCTTAAATTTGCGTTTTCTAGATCAACGCCTCGTAAATCAGCGCCATAAAAATTTGCTTTGACGAGGTTGGCATGGTGCAAGTTGGCTCCGCAGAGAATCGCTTTTTCTAAGCTAATGCCTGCCAAATCCGCACCAGATAGATTAATGCCACGCAACAAGACTCCGGAAAAGTCTCCGTCCAAGTTTATCTGCGTCCGAATCTGGAGAATTTGCTCTGGAGGAGCGATCGCCATCTCTGCATTCTGCTGCATCCATTCGACAATCCTCAGCAACACATCAAGACTAGCCATGACTTACCCTCTTTTTTGTGCTGAAAACACTGTCAGCCTCTAAATGCAACTAATGTACTCTAATTGAATCATTTGCGCAATTTATGTGTATTAAAAACTCAATCAAAGTTCTTAATAACCTCATTTTTTATGCTAATTACTTAGTTTTCTGTATACAGTGTTAACTTTTTCAGCTAATTCGTTAAGCACGCCAGGAGGTTTTAGAGAAGGTAAGCAGCTAATTCAATAAAAAAACATAGAAAATACTCAAAAAATGTGTATTATTTATGCATAAGTTTGAGGGACTGTTATGAATGCTGACCCACAATTTAGCCCCGCTCTAGAATGTCCAAGGTGTGGCAAGCGAGTCTTTATAGAGACTGGTGATTTTTATAAATGACGCCTTATGTGAGTGTAAATTTGTTTCGAACAGATTGCTGCTCAAAGGTAAGCACATCAATAGCGAAGGATTGACGCAAGACGATTCGCAGGGTATG
>JBCCWF010000425.1:0-6091 GCA_039194035.1 Cyanobacteria bacterium P01_E01_bin.6
GTCGTTCATTGATTGACTCTAGCGAATGATTCCCTGTTTGTGGCTCTACTGCTCCTCTCGCTCTGCGTAAGTCCTAAACGTATTGTTCGATGCATTCACCTGATGCATGATTATCGAGACGACTGGGCAAGCTTCTTAGATTAACTCCGCAAAAATGAATGATTGAGGTGCGCTCAGCGCGCCTCAATCATTCATTTTTGCGTAAACTTTGCCAAGTATTGTCTCGATTCGTTATCCAAATACACTCAAATTAAACTGTTGAGAAAGCTGCTGAAGGAAATACATGCCACCAGAAGAATTTCCAATAGCATCCAAAGGCGGGCTGTAACAAGCGATCGCCCCTTCCCGAGGCAGAACCGACAAAATCGCACCACTCACGCCTGATTTGCTGGGTAATCCAACATCCAGCGCAAACCGTGATGAGGCTTCATACAAACCACAGGTTGTCATCAGCGCTGTCACAATGCGGCAATGATGCATTCGCACAGTTGCTCGAGGCTGAGCCAACGCTAAACCAAGCAATGACAGGTCTACGACCGTTCCTGCTAGGCAGCATACTCGCTCATAGGTATCAATCACGTCACTCACGGGACAATGCAACTGTCCTGCATCACCCAGAAATTGAGCGATCGCCCGATTCTGCTCATTCGGCAACGACTTCACCGATGCCAGCGTTCCATGATCAAGACTGAGGGATGCTCCCGCTTGATGGTTCAGCCAGTGACGAAATCGATCACATCGCTCAGATCCGTTCTGGCCAGGAAAGAGAGAACACAGGGCGATCGCTCCACTGTTGAGCATCGGGTTGCGAGGAAACCCCTGATCCATTTGGAGCTGTAGCAGTGAATTAAATGGCAAATCCGATGGTTGAGTCCCGACGGTTCTGAACACCCAGTCTTGCCCACAATATTCCAAGGCGTAGAGCAGCAAAAACGGTTTGACCACACTCATCAAGGAAAACGTTACATGAATGTCGCCAACAGATACAGTTTGACTCAATGGTGTATCAATTTGCACCGCAAACCATTGAGGATTGGCTCTTGCAAAACTAGGAATGTATTTAGGTAATCGCCCAGTAAGCGCACAGGAACGACTCGCAGAGACAAATCGTTCAACATCAGTGTGCGTAATGCGTCCGAGCCGAGAGGAAAAAACATTCACAATAGAAGAATAAATCAATAAGCCAGTGTGAAGTAGATAGCCATAATTAAACGTATCCTTCCAAACCCTGTACTGCCCGCTGCGCGGGCGGCACAGGGTTTTATTTTTTTGGTTTTAACTACGTCCAGCTACTTACCAACGTTAACGTGCAGCAACCGAGACATCTTTTACCAGGAGACGTTTCAGTGGGCTGTGCTTTAACTGCAACCAAACCATGTTATTTACGCTCAAAAAGTGCTCAAACCAGCATAGATCAAGAATTCTGACCTGAAACAAAAACTTATCCTTTGCTTTATACCGCTCACGCTACCCCCAACTCAACTGCTGAGTCAATTAAAATAATGCTGTTCCTGAGACTGTTCCCTGGATACGTGTAACGGCAAAGCTAGCTGTTGTGCTATGTCCAGCCATGAAGCTGAAACCAACCCGCTCGATTCAACACATCCCACGAGTAATCTTGTCCTGTCGTGTAGTAATCAACATCTCGGCCTTGTTGAAGAGCCGTCATCACGCTACTCAAGCCTGCATTGTAAGCGGCGATCGCCCCACGCAATAAATCTGTCCCGTTGAGCGAGGTGTTGGCATTTAGATAGACATAGCTCTGACTCAAGACCTCATCAATTGCATAATCAATGTTGTCTTTCGGACGACTCCATCGGCCAGACCCAATAAACCCTTGATGAAATCGATCATCAATTTGCATCAAACCCCTCCCATGTCCGCCATCTCCCGTTCCTCCTGGGCCAGGAGGGCTGAGGACACGTCCCCAAGCGGATTCCCGCGACCCAATTCCCGCAACAACAGACGCATCGAGCCAGCTGTAGCGAGAGGCGACCTGCTCAATATAGGGTCGATAGCTCGTCTGATAATACGTCGGATTTAGCACTTCATTAAGATGAGGTTTGTACAGTCCATTATCTTTAGAAATGCCCGTGCTATAGCGACCCCCATCATTCAGAACATCCACATAATAGGCAGCCACAAATCCTTCTTGATCACGTCCATTCAGGTTGAGACGAACGCGATACCACGAATCAAACCCATTGAGGTATCGCCCACCTGTGACTTTTTCTACCACCGAGAGAGACGTGCCCTCACCCACTCGACCCAGCTCTACACCCGAGATGCTCTTGTCAGAACGAATGGCAATTCGGTCGTCAGTCGTAATCCATACGCTGGAGCTAATAACACCGACCGTACCTGCACCAGGAACCGGAGGCTTCGACGTATCATCAGGCAATGCTGGCGGATTCGTTCCCCTCTCGCCAAGAACCACCGCACTCGTTGCTTCCCCAACAATGTCTACAAAATTAGTCCCAGCAGCCACAAAACCACGCGTTTTTCCGCTGACAATCCTGTACCAGTCGTGATAGACCGTATCCGTTGATGATGTCACCTGCCGCCTGATTTTGAAGGTCTCACCAGCTGACAGCACATCAATCGGTGCATTATTCAGAGTCGATGGCGTACTCCGCACATTGAGCGCCGCAGCCAATACTCGCCCTGTTGGATTAATCTTCTCTAGCTGAACATCAACAACAGCCGCTTCACTCTTTTCATAGTATTGAACATAGAAGTCATAGCGCCCCGTTTTCGCAGGCGTTAGGACTTGACTCCATTCGCCGCTCCTGACGCTGCGGTCAATCCAGTTATCGTTCAACTCGGTGAGAGTCTCTCCCGTTTTCGTGTCTCGAAAAATGAATCGCATCCCATCGTCGGAGTTACTGCTTAGCCGATAAAATTTCCCTGCCCTGAGGCGAACGCGCGTCCATGCTTCCATGACAAAATTATCGCGCTGAATAGCAGGCGGGCTTCCCAGTCCATAATCAATCGTCAGTTCCGCAACGGTTTTACGACGCTTACCTTGGCGACCCAAGTCATCCACGGCATCGGGTTGCCTAAAGTCATAACGCCGATAATCCGTCAAATTCCGACGCGTTCGATTCAGAAAACTGGCGTTCCAATGACCTGGCGCTGCAACACGCCCTTGGGCGCGAATGGCTTGATCTGATGTTGTTGCCCCTGGTGCATCTAACGTCAGTGCATAGGTGCTTTCTCCTGCGTCTGTTGAAACCACTTGAATGTAATAAGGGCTGCTAGTATCCAGTCGCTTTGCCTTCAGCTCATCAGTGGATGAACTCACCGAACGGGCGATCGCCACCTGTTCATTAGCACCGAGTCGCCCATCCCGATTGCGATCGTGAAACAACGTCACCAATGGGCGCACTCCTCCATAGGAGAGTTGTGCATTGAGGCGGCTGCGTCCATTCAAACGAACTTCAATCACATCAGCCGTATCAATGGCTCCAACCGTGTTTTGAATGGTTTGGTGACGTTGATTCAGCGATACAACCGCTGATCGATTCACCGTATTTCCAATATCTCGAATACTCATGCGACTCTCCGCTCACTGACATCTGTCCATCACGCAGCCATGGGTCACCCTCAACATCCAAGGCACATACTCAGCCATTTCACTCTAAGCAGTCCTGCGAAATACGGAATTGCCAACCACTCACTTTGATAAGTGGATAATAAAACAGCCCACAATCCTAGAAATGAGCCGTAGAATTGGAACGTTCATTTATGCCAATGAAATCAATGGCATAGGTCGCCACTCATCGATGGGATTACTCTCTCTCAATGCCACCAGCCCAATGTTTGCCAATCCTTTGTTTGCCAATCCTTCGTTTGCCAATCCTTCGTTTGCCAATCCTTCGTTTGCCAATCCTTCGTTTGATAACAACCACAACATCCTGTATTCGCACTCCCCGCGTCACAAGCCGAGAAGCAAAGAGTTCGTTAATCGAGGACGACAAAAACAAACCACCCATTGTCGTTGGTCATCCCTTGTGAAAAGTATTGGCAGCCAGCCTTGGGTTCAATTCATGCTCATTCTCATTGGGACGATTGGCATCATGATGGGCTGTCCAGATGCGGCGATCGCCCTTGACAGCTTCCCTGCACCTCCACCGTCTCCAGCCCCTCAACTCACGACGGACATTCAAACGATTTCCTGGGCCTTTACGGCCAACCGATATCGCAACCGCATCGGAGACGACATTACTGTTTTTTGCCCGGAAAACGGTGTTGCCAACCGTGTTTGGGGGAGTGACATCTACAGCGACCAATCATCAGTTTGCACCGCTGCCGTCCACGCCGGACTCATTACCTTCGAAGCAGGAGGGGCGATCGCCATTCGCATATTGCCAGGACAAGAGGACTATGTCGGAAGCACTCAAAATGACCTCACGTCTTCTAGCTTCAGCAACTGGCCAGGAAGTTTCACATTCATTACTCTGCGTGACACCGTTGCTGGCGTCATGCAACCCGCAGACGGGGTAGGAATTCCTATCCAAATCGTGACATGGCAATCGACAGCAGAACCATTCTCGGCTCAACGCGACCAGCATTTTTCCGTCTATTGTCCTGCCTTTGGCACCCTGTCTGAGGTGTGGGGCAGCGACATTTATCGAGACGCCTCATCAATTTGCACAGCAGCCGTTCATGCTGGACGGATGACCACTCAATCCGGAGGGGCGATCGCCTTCACAACATCTCCTGCCATGCCCTTCTATATCGGCAATACCCGCAATGGCATCACCAGCCGACATTGGCAAGGAGGAGAAAGCAGCTTTCAATTTTTAGACGAATGAGGAATGACTCGTCTGCATCATGACCAGGGCGATCGCCCTGCCAGAAAGATGAACCAGGCCCCTAAGACGCCAGCGGAATCACCGTGGATTGCTCAGACGGCATCGACTGTCGGAAGGATTGGTAGTAATCTTTGCACGACTCCTCAAACACCGTCCGCAGGGTCACGATGGGTTGTTCGTGATGATCCACTCGCAAATCCAGGTGGGGGTAAACATCGGCGTCCATCACATACAAAGCTGCCGATTGTCGCCCTCGCTTGTCGCCTCCGGCCGCATCGCCTGCCTCTAAGGCTAGCAATAGACGATGAGAGAGCGATTCTTGTTCGGATTGCTGATAGGCCTCAGCCATTGCCACCAAAACCTCTTTCCCCACCAGCATATTCCCTGCGACAGAGAAATGAGGAAAGGTTAAATGGCCGGCCCAATCCACACAGTCTCGTCCGGTCCAAGCGGCGGTTTGCCCCTGGCGATCGACTAAGTGCAGCTGGCGTTGCTCATGCTCAGGGTCTTCAATGACAAGGCGTTGGAGGACAGATTCTGCTGACGCAGTACCGTGACGATTGCCATGTTCTAGTAACTGCAGTCCGCGAACACCCAATAATGGATTCGTTTGGGCCTGAGTGGCGATCGCTCCGACTCCAGCTTTTGCGTGGGGAACTAGTGCCCCGACAGCCAAATGTTTTGTGGCTACTGCCACCCCAGTCATTCCCGTGAGTGTATCTCGAGCAACAATAGAAAACGTCATAGTAACGCCATCACCCTAATTAAATTATTTTCTTAAAAGAGAACCCCTGTTAAGCAGAAAACCAAGTCACGCTGAACCCTGACTTATCCGGCGCTGTTCTACTTTGAACCGAAGTCAAAACACTGTAGGTATGTAGATTTTATTAAGATTATCGAGAGTGAATCTGTCGCCAATGTAACGTTCTGCCAACTGCAAGGCGTAGATTGGATTCTGGCAAAATGCTTGCGGTTCAAGGAATACAAGAGATATGGATGGTTGACCAAGTTAGTATGCCCACCAATACTGACATCTCAGCACCATCCACATTGTTAAGCTTTTAGACATTTTAATTGCGTGGCTGTCTCCCGCCTCCGGCGAGAGACAGCCACAAACATACGCAAAACAGGTGAGTTTGAGCTTAGCGATTCGATCGGCGTTGTTGCATAAAGAGTCTGACTTAGATGGGATAATCCTCTAAACCCACCTTTGAGCCTGAGACTTATGAGTGAGCAACCAGCCAAGAAACAGTACCGTATCCGTAACTGGGGGA
>JBCCWF010000426.1:0-6084 GCA_039194035.1 Cyanobacteria bacterium P01_E01_bin.6
GCCGTGATTGAGTGGGTCGGACAAGTCGGTAGTGCCTACCCGATGCCTACGATCCAGAGGAAATTATACAGGTAAAAGAACTAGATGAATTGGAAACCTTTGTCGGATACAAACGAGACAAGATCTGGATTTGAACCGTTGTAAACCACTTGATCAAGCCATAGATTGAGTAGACGGCGATCGCCGTCTACAACCAAAATCACTCAGAAAACAACACACTCCGTCAACGGCAAACGGCTATTTTTGGACGATTTTTGAATCAAATGATTTTATTCCGCCCACTTGCGGAGTAGATTAGCGATGCTTTTAGAGATGAGATCAAATTCTGGTGATTTACCCTGTTGAACAAATAGTGATCGACGAGCTGTTTCAAGATCAAATAGGATTTCGCGATCGCCCTCACTTCTTATCAGACTGTGTACCCAACCCACGACAACGAGGCGGGTGCCATGCGTCACTGGATCGACTCGATGGAGTGTTGTTGATGGATACACAAGGGCAGAGCCAGCATCTAGTTTGTAAGCTCTTTCATCATCGGCTCCTTCAATGACCAGCTCTCCTCCACCGTAGTCAGATGGTGAAGAGAGGAAAATGGTGAACGAAATATCTGATCGACAGAATGAGGCACCGCCCATCAGGGCGTTGTCGGTATGGCGACCATAGGACATGTTGACGTCGTAGCGACTAAATAAAATTGAGTGAATGCTGCGTGGATGCGCTGCCGATTGAAACAGCTCATTGCGCTGAAGTGCTTGTTGAATGAGAGTTTTTAGCGGCTGAATTTGAGAAGCATTTTTCGGAGCTTGTTGGTTATGTTTCACCAACTTGGCGTGCCACCCAGCTGTAAGTTTGCCATCGACAAACTCTGCTTTTGAGAGATGCGCACGCAGTTGATTTATCTCCTCAGAAGTCAGTACGTTTGGAATTTTGAATAACATTTAGGCCAGTGTAAAGGCAATGGTTTAACCCATTTTGAGCAGAATGAACAGATGGTAAGTAGATGGCCATAATTAAACGTATTCTTCCAAATCCTGTGCCGCCCGCGCAGCGGGCAGCACAGGATTTGGGGTTTTGGTTTCAATGACGTCCAGGCACTTACTGACATCACTCTTTATTGCTAGTTTTAAACCTCATTTACATTAGAGACCAGAAATGTTCTCGGCGAGAACATTCCTGGTCTCCAAAATGATGTTGGGGTATGAATCTCAATGTCAGACAGATGGAGGCGTTTCACACACCCTCTAGCAGTGATTCATAGGAAGACGTCCAAATGTTCCTTAATCAGTCCGAGGATGTTCTGTAGGCAGTGTTAGATCAGCCGTCTTCACCGCCTTCACCACCTTCACCGCCTTCATCATCTTCCGTGTCATCTGGCGTGATTTCGGTGGTTGGGTCATCGTCAAGAGCTTCACCACCCTCTGTATCATCAACGGCTGGACTGCCGCAGGCTCCAAGGGTTGCTGCTAGACCGAGGGACAAGAAAAGTTCTACAGGCTTAAATTGTTTAGTCATAGCTATTCCAGATGAGAATGATTTCAAAAAGAAGTAACTTACCGGTTATAGCCTAAACTTAATAAGAATCTATGTCAACGAACTATAGGCTGATGCATTTTCTTGGCAGATCGGCTATCAGCATAGGCCACATCAACATTTTACGTTTCCGTTTTAAATTCGCAGACTCTTATTTTGCTGTGCTGTATCGTCGGAACTTCCGTATATGTCTGCGGAAATACATGCTGTGGGAATGTTCATTCTGATTGTGAACAATGACACGAATGCGATCGCCTCCAATGGGTAGCGGATCCAGGGAATTGTGCCATTAAGCGAGGCAAACAGTATATCCGTGAACCAACTGACAGTGAATGTATGATTGAGTACAATTGAAATTAATTCTCATCAGAGCGATAAAAAGTAGATCTTATAGACAGATCCATCGGAGTTGCAGATACATCCAGGGCGATCGCCAACGGAATTAGCAGGGCTATGAGAGGAAGCGTGACTTCTAGACTCCTTCTTTCAAATGCAGTAGGGTATTTCTAAATCACAGCTTGTTTAGGGCGATCGCTCTTCAAAAGGTCAAGGATTTATGACTGAAGTTCCTTCTAAAGACTATCATCGGCCAATTCCCCATCATCTGACGAGTGATGAACCCATTGTTAGCAGTGCTGAAAAAGATATCAAACCATTTGAGAAACACATTCACGCACTCCATAGCGTGATTATTGCTAAAGGAAAATTACCTAGCTTTGATCCGATTCGTAGGGCGGCAGAAGAAGTGGATGGCATCTTTGACTCAAAGAAATTTTCTCCAGAGATTCCTGACTTTTTGAAACACCGATGGCCAGAATATAGCGAACGACGAATCCTTGCGGTTGAAACCGTGTTGTGTGAATTAGGGCTTGTTTCTAGAGACGAATTGAAAGATGGGACTGTCGTCACAGACTCGGATACATCGTTGCAAGCATCCTCCTATCCATTCGACGTTGATCAGCAAACATATTCAGAGCCTCAATATCATGCTGGCGATTCAGTCCAGGTCAGTGCCACGTTAAAGCCGGGACATATCAGAACGCCGCTGTACTTGCTGGGGAAACAAGGCAAAATCGTTAATTTCCAAGGCATGTTTTTGAGTCCAGAAGATCTTGCTCATTTCAAACCAACTGTATTTGAATTACCGCTTTATTTGGTGGAATTTGAATTCAGCGACGTTTGGGGAAGCAATTGTCCACAAAAGAGTATGAAAGATAAGATTAGAGTCGAAATTTACGAGCCGTGGCTATTCAAGGTCATTGATTAAAGCCACCTCCGTTCATGAGATCGTTGTCTACACCAGTCAGAGGTTGCTATCGATGTCGAATCCTCAAATCCAGAACAAATATCCATTCTCGCGCGAGGCAAAACAGCCCAATGACCACGGACATAGCCACGAGCCTGTGACTGATGATGAAGCATATTGGACTCAACGAACCAATATTATGCAACGGCTGCTAGAAGAGAAAGGTCATGTCACTGCAGATGAGATCAGACGCGAAATTGAGAGAGAAGACTACGTAACACCAATGCTGGGGGCTCGTCTCGTTGCTCGTGCATGGGTGGATTCGGCATTCAAAGCGAGGCTATTGGCAGATGGTAATGCTGCTTGTGATGAGATGGGTATTGACGCGAGTGGAATCACGCGGCTTGAGGTTGTGGAAAATACAGCGTCAGTTCACCACGTTGTTGTGTGCACACTGTGCTCTTGCTATCCACGCGCCATCCTGGGCTATCATCCTCCCTCTTGGTATAAAAGTACGGCGTATCGACAACGGGTTGTTGTGGATCCCCGAGGCGTGTTGGAAGAAGAATTTGGCACTCTCCTTCCGAATGATGTTGAAGTGCGAGTGATGGATAGCAATGCAGATACACGTTATTTAGTGATTCCTATTAGACCAGAGGGGACTGATGGATGGAGAGAAGATGCGTTGATACCACTGGTGACTCGCGACAGCATGATAGGCGTATCAATTGTCAATTTAGATGATCATTTCTCAAGTGGAGATATGTGATGGACGCTTATATACCAAT
Organism: Cyanobacteria bacterium P01_E01_bin.6; assembly: GCA_039194035.1. Taxonomy (GTDB): domain Bacteria; phylum Cyanobacteriota; class Cyanobacteriia; order CAKZMO01; family CAKZMO01; genus JBCCWF01. The sequence goes on from JBCCWF010000426.1 coordinate 3,565, forward strand.
CAACTGCGGATTTCATGATGAGTTAGAGGCTTGGTCAGTTTTGCGCCAGCCTTGCCGGATTCTTTATCGAAATGCAGATGATGCAGTCGTCGACGTGACCGACCACATTGTTGATATCTATGCCCAAGATAAGGCTGACTTCCTCAAACTGAAAAAGGGCACGGTGATCCGCTTAGATCGGCTGATCTCGGTGAATGGAAAACCATTGCCGACGCAAGAGTTGAATGGATGACTAATCGTCATTCCGGCTCATGTTCAGTTCACATTTATTAAGGAAGGAAAACGTCCGCGACATTCATGCTGAATGGCCTGCCGGGAACCCCACCCTTTAGTTATGGTCAACTACTTACGAGAGAGCTGGTTTGGCAATCAGCATCAGGCAAGTGTGATTGCGTTGCTGGATCAAGGTGCTGGAGCGATATATGAAGAGCGATATGTGCTTTGTTCATGCGCGTTCATGGTAAGGCGATCGCCCTATTATTTAATATTGCCCCTAAGCGATTTCAGTTGGCCGCGCTTTGTCTTACGGTCGAGTCGTTTTTTCTTAGCATTGCGAGAGGGTTTGGTGGGTTTACGTTTCTTCTGCGTAGCCGTGACGCTTTTGATCAAGGCCTGCAGGCGATTTAGGGCATCTTCTTTATTTTGTTCTTGGGTACGATGTTGCTGAGCTTTGATGATGATGACGCCATCTTTTGTAATGCGGCTGTCGCTTAGGTTAAGCAAGCGTTCCTTATAAATCGGAGAGAGGGAGGATGCGTTGATGTCGAACCGTAGGTGAATTGCTGTGGCGACTTTATTCACATTCTGTCCCCCAGCGCCTTGAGAACGAACGGCACTCAGCTCAATTTCATCAAAGGGAATCGTCGTACGGTTCGTAATTTTCAGCATGGATCAATAGATAGTTGGCCATTCATGGGCGTTGCTAGTAGGAGGGGTGATTTTCGACCGATCTACGACTTCACCATATTGATGAATATGCTGATTGTAGCGCTCAACAGCCCGAGGTTACTGATGTTCGGTCATTGATTTGATGATGGTTCTGACGATGTTGAGTCATTTTGGGCGATCGCCGCTGAGGGCTGCTACCGGGATAAATGGTGATATTAGCAACCAGACAAGCCGATGAGTCCGGCGATCGCGCACATCTTGTAGTCCCAGATCCATCGTTGCTTGGGGTTCCCGTGATGTTGTCCGAAAAATACCAAAGACGATATCCCAGATGGGAAAAAACAGCACCGAAATTACTAAGTAGATGGCCATAATGAAATGTATCCTTCCAAATCCTGTGCCAGGGCAGCACAGGATTTGGGGTTTTGGTTTTAATGACGTCCAGGTACTGATCAGTTTCTGGTTGCCAGCTAGAGTGATGGATGCGATGCAGGTTGGGCGTCACAATGATGACTCTCAGCCATCGGTCAATGCGGTTGGGAATACGTATATTGGCATGGGAAAATACGGTGATGCTGGCATCCAGCAGTTCATAGATCAGCAATAGCCAGAGCGATAAGCCAAATGTGATGACCAAGATCGTTCCGGGAAGGAACTGACTTCAGCAAACTCGAGTAAAAAAGCAATTTCGGCGATGCTGGTGCGAGCATTAGCGAGTAAGGTTACGGCTTGCTCGTGACGTACGTGATCTAACAAACTTTGGAAACTGGTGCCTTCGTTTTTTAGCGATCGATGAAGGGATCGAACGCTCATCGACAGAGAATGGGCGATGGTTTCCGCCGTTGGTATGCCACCATTCAGTTCTGTCTGGAGCTGCGAACGAACGCGATCGCCCACGGTTCTCCTGCGAGGAAACTATTTAGCGACCATGTCAGCATATCGTCATGTGAGGTTCCCAATCCATCATGGGTGATTTGCCCTGTGTTGACTGGTGGCTTGTATGTATCACCCTGTTTTGTTGCGGGATGGGCGATCAATGGCGATCGCCCATCCTGGGTGCGAATAACTAGAAAATGCGTAGGATGCTCAGATAAGCTCCATGATGTAACACCTTATCAGAGACTCTCAGCTCGAATACGACTCAAGCCCAGATTCAGTCACTCGTAATGTTTACGTCATCGGATTGAGTGATAACGCCTGAAGTGCATTAAGATAATTTATATTTTGAAACATTAATCTCATAAACAATAACATATCCGAATATACGGGATTTCCCTAAAACCACTACTGGAAAAGAATTTTGACTTCCATAAATGACGTATAACGCTGACAAATGATCTTGTGAAGTTTCTAACTTCTCATTTTTCCCATCATTCTCTTAGGAGTTTCTCAGATTCAGGTCAGAGGAAATTCAGCTTTCTGCCCCATGGTATAAGTCAAGCGAGAAAACACTGTGGTATTTACCTGTTTGCATCATTTAATAAAAGGAAATTGGTTACTGCTCAGGCTTAAGAAAATCCCTATTTTTATCGGCAGTCATCCACATGGTGTCAGTCTGGAGTAGCTCAATATATTGTTGAATCCCTTTGAGCAAGAAAGATTCACCTCCAAAGCTAAGTGAAGCTGACATCC
>JBCCWF010000427.1:0-6037 GCA_039194035.1 Cyanobacteria bacterium P01_E01_bin.6
AAACTGTGTCTTTACTTGAAGGTTAGTCCCCTATGTCATTCTCCAGCTTGAACCATACGCGGAAAAGCGGTGATACGCTCTTTGCAATTTTGTCGCTCAGCGTGCTCTCAAGTTTAGATCGTCAGAAAATTCGTAGTCTTAATCAAATTGGGATTCGAACGATTAGTGATTTACTGCATTACACCCCGATTCAAAATGCAAACATTTTGATGGCGATTAGCCAGCGTAGAATTGGGCATGACACTAGTGTTGAGTTTTTGCTTGACAACGCATATATCAATCGTAATCCCCAAGAGTATCCAAACTTACCTGTTGTCGCGATTGAAGGTATTGGGGAGGCTCGGGCAAGAGTTCTACAAAATGAATTTAATGTCAATACAATTAGTGACCTAGCTAATTTCCAGCCTTTCTTAGAGGCGCAGTCATTCATAGCACCAGATGATGAAGTATTTAACGAGCCAGCCTCAGCACCTCAAGAACTCATTCCTCGCATCACAGGCAGCATTTCATCGACGGCTATATATAGCGATTACGTAAAGAAGCGTCGTACTCGTACTGATTATGAATTGACTCATCCTGGAGTTGATGATTCTCAAGGCAATAACTCAGCAAATGGTGATGATGATGATGCCTCTCCGAAATCCCCTGCAAAGCCCGATGACTTAATTGCACGTCTGTTTGTGACTGAAAAATTTGAGTATCACTTAGGCTATATCACCACTTATAAGCAGACGTGGGCTAATGCAGGAACTCACCTTGGCGAAATCCTATATAGTCTGCCTTTAGCTCCAGGAGAGTCGCGAAATATTGCCATCATTGAATGGTATAGGCGGCAAGAGAGTTCGAGAGATGAAGACACAGGAACTAGTGATTTTTTGAGCAATAAGCTTGTTTATGCTCGCGCCTTAAGCGAAGTGATTAATGCTACTGCAACCGAGCATCTTGTTGGATTGACAGAAACAGATGCACGTACAGAAAGTCTTGCTAAAAGTAAAACATTTGCTGCAACAGGAAACTATTCTAAAGCTGATAATGCAAAGCTTAGCCTTGATGAATATGGCTTACCTGTAGATGTCTCGTCTACCACGAATTATGGTGGAAACGCAACAGGAGGTCGTTCACGTGTCTATTCTGAAAATGAGCAACGCGGTACTCTTAAAACAGAGAGCTCTGGGCAACGAGAATTGCTGTCCGAGACAATGCAAAATATTACAGATACGACCTCACAAAACTCAGAGCAAATCCGTTCGCTTTGGTCATCTGTAGTTGTTGCTGATACGCAATCCGAGTTTGAAAACGCTTCTACACGGAATGTAACGAACTACAATCACTCTCATGCACTGACGATTCAATATTACGAGGTAATCCAGAAATATTTGACTGAACTGAAAGTTCAGCATCTGACCCCAGTTCTATGGTTGCCGTATCGTTCACTTATGTTTGATATACAGTTTATTCGAGAAAACTGGTTTGTCTTAAATAATGCTGTGGAAGCAAACTTATCATCCGATACATACAAAACCTATGCTAGTGCTATTGAAAGCGATGTTGAAATTTTCGATACAAGTTTTGATCTTGGAGAAGATGGAAACTTAGATGAAATCAGATTAATTAGTTTTAGCATGGAAATCAACCCAGAACCTGTGGATATACAAGGGGCTGGCCGTGCTGGCATAAAGAGGAAGGAAGGTTGGTTCCCGTCGTCAAGAGTAGTATTGTCGATAAAAGATGGACGTAAATTTGGAGTAGAAAGATCTCTCAGAAAAGATACTTTTAATAACTTATCCATTGCTATCAATGATCTCAATAACTTTGAGTACGATATACGAACAAAATCAGAAAAACTTATCAATCTAAATAAAGCAACTGTAAAATTAAAATGTCATTTAATATTAGAAATGACATTTGAAGATGCCAACAACAATATTGCGGTTATCACACACCGAGAAGAATTATCTGACAGTCCCGAAACTGATGAAAAGAATAGAAATGTAACGGCAGCTCGATTTGAATTTGCCGGGGTTTGGGATAACTTTTCAGGAGATGATTTAGCTCGTACCATAACCGAAGAGTTGATTAGAAAATATGGTGAAAGATCGAATGCAGCAGAAGCTGAAAGGAAAGTTTTCTCGGAAATTGAATTTCACTTTGCTCAACGCCGTTACTTTTACACTAATTATCTGATAGGGCAGCTAGAAAGAACACAAATTATTGAGCTGGTCAGTGAGCTATCGCTATCATATCGTGGTGATAATGAAGCAAGACTTAGCGACTTTATCGACCCTACACCCATCGCAACCACCGATAATTTAATTGCTTTTCGGCTTCATCGGCTTGACGATGAAGATATGCAGAATACCGCTAATGAGGTGAAGGCATCTATTAATAAGTTCTGGGAGTCATTGGACAACGAAGATAATCGACCTGATGCTATCAACGATATTGTTTATTTACCCACATCTGGAATATTTGCGGAGGCAATTCTGGGTCAATCAAATGCATCGGAATACATTGATTTACGCCGTTTCTGGAACTGGCAAGATTCACCAATCCCCCATCAGGCTCCTCAGATTCTTCCCGTTCCCATAGGAAGTCGACAAACGGGTATTCCTGATAATCTTGACCCTACTGATATCGATAGCAATCTTGATCTTCTTCAGGGAAATGGATTCCCTGATCCGTCAACTGTGGCGGTATTGCAAGCACTGCAAAACGGCAATCTGTTTAGAGATGCGGCGAAAGCAGAGCAACTAGCTGGTGTCTTGAAGAACTTATCAAGCCTTGCTGAGACAACCGCTTCCAGTGCTGCAAAGCTGACAGGAGATGCAGCATCAAAAGCCATCGATGGGGCTGTTGATATTGGAAAACAAGTCACTGACCTTGCAAAAACGCTTAACAAGTCAGTAACTGAGCGTGGGGGTGAGAAAAACGAAGAGAAGAAAAAGTCAGATCCTGATGAAGAAGAACCAGAGCCTGTTGATGATGACGATAAGCCAAAGCAAAATAGTGGTGGTGGCTCAAAGGTTGGTCATGTTTTGTGGCTCTCTCGTGAACCGGGTCAGCAAGAAATGCTCTTATATAACTTCCCGGTCGGGGGGCAAGAACAAGTTCTAGCGCCTGCTCATATACGTGCTCTGCATGATATCTCGGTACAGATCCAGGGAGTAGATGATATTGAACTTGTTGAGGGACGAGCGAGTGAAACGGTTACTGAATCAAACGACTCCAGCAGAACAAATGAAGCACTTGCAACTGAGCGAATGGAACTTGTCTGGGTAGAACTTCTTATGCTTGCTAAGGTGCCCGATCCACAAAGCAATGCAGCTATTCAGAAGTCCAGGGCAGCAACAGATCCTATACGAAAAAAGCGGCCTGCTGCACTTGCCTCTGTGCCTGAGGGGCAGGGTGGTGAAGATCCTGCCGAACGCAGTGTCTTAGTACGCCTTAACAGAGCAATAGACCCAGATATTAAGTCTGTTCCTGTTCCTGGCATAGAAGATGTCAGTACCCGTGGGCACTCCCTCGTTATCGAAAACGTAAATGGTGATGATACATCTATTCAATTTCAAACGGGTGGTTTTACACTTTTCAGCAATAACCGTCGTCGTAAGCTCGTTGAGGGCGATGAGAATGTTGGCTATAAAGTTGAATCTATCGATAATAGGGAAGGTGTAGCAAGTTTTGGTGGGTTTGCTGGTAGTCTTATCAATCATTTAGTTATTAACGTAGGTGCTAATGGTGGAAAACCTGGAGAGCCGCCTAAGGTTTCGTATGACAGCAAAGAAACTAAACTTTGGATGATCGAGATGCGTAACCCGCGGGCTTCCGGGTCATCACCCTATGCTTTACTAGAAGACCTGATCAGCTTACTTGGGGCATTAGATAAGATTAGCGCCACGCTGCCTAATGTAAAACTAACGCTCAGCGTTCCTCAACTTGGCGAAGTTGAGGTTTCAGATCTAAACCTCAATAAAACGATTACCATGCTTGCGAAGGAGGTAGTTACTTGGATTGGGGATTCTTCATTGGTAGGCAAAACGCTGAAAGGACTGAAACAAGGTCGCGTCCAGGTCGATTTGCGCGTCTATGCGAAGTTTGAAGGCGTTGCTGAGAAAAAATGGCCTTACCTAGATTTCGCATTTACTGGTGGTTCAGGTCTGCATTACCTGCGCGAGGTTGATGACGCTGAAAAAACCGAAGATCTTCTCGCAAAATTCGATTATCAAACGGAAAAAAGCTATACCTTATATGCTTGGCATCTGAATTCATCACTTAGAACAGCGTCATTACACTACAACAAGTCTACGGTTCTCAAGGACCTAAATATAGTAATTGTTTTCATAGCTGATCTCCTCAGTGTCTTCAGGGAGATAGGAAAATTAACTCTCCTTGGTCCAAGCACTTCAGAACTTCTTGAAGACGCTAAAGAATGGATCGATATTATTTCAAAAATCGAAGAAATTAAGCAATGGATTGATGCTGCTAAAAACTGGCTAGATGGCAAAGAGTATTTGGTATTTGATCCAGTGGCAGAGCCTGAGAAAAAGATTCAGCAAGTTGATAGCGCGGCAACTTTTACCAGCTTTAGGCTCGATCGCGGATCAATAACCTTGCCTACCAAGAAAGAATGAGTGTTGTATACGGTTGAGGTAGGTGTGCAATATATCATCTAAGTTATTAAGCTGCTTGTGAGTGATGTTGGTAAAACATCCATCATTAGCTCCGAGTTATGGTTGTTGAGGCTAAGGCTATCTTGCCGCCATTGAGCTTCACCGTTAGTCACTTGCTCTCACCCTAGCGATCGCCCCTCTGCATTACGTAGAAGGGCACTTTGCTCCTACCCCTCATCTTTGCGTATCAGATAATCCATTAACCTTTCCATTCTGTCTATCGCCGCGTGAAGGGACTTCCGGTCTTCTCTGGCTTCGTTCACATATTCGCTCACCTGAGTCGTCAGCCTATCCACGTTATGCACGACATTTGCGAGTGCGAGTTCATTACTGTGCTGCTGTGCTGCGAGTTGATCGATGCGTCGTCCTGCTTGATTGAGTCGTTCATGGGCAGACTCAGCATGACTAGCAGCTGCGGCTAACAATTGCGTTGCGTTCTCCAAATTCTCTTCGATGCGGTTGAGGCGATCGCTCATGGGTTTTCATCAATCAAACACGTCTACACCCTAAAAGGATATAGGAAGGAGTGGAACTGCGTCTGAACTTTGCTGAGAGACGTGAGAGAGCTGATGGAAGTTGGGGGTAGAGACTCTGAGATGGGATGCTATTGCGAACCAGATACGAAGAGGCGTTCATGGCTCGTCAACCTCGTGAACTGAAATCACAATACTGCTACCACATCACCACTCGTTGCAATAACCGTGAATTTCGCCTGACACGGTTTGAATGCCGAGAACTCTTGCTAGTTGCCATCAAGCGATGTCGGCAGAAATTTGGCTTCAAGCTCTATGGCCTCTGTATCATGAGCAACCATGTGCATTATTTGCTGATCAGTGACAAATGTAGAGCATTGAACACATTGCGCTATATCCAGGGGAATCCCAAGGCAGCGAGGATGCAACAGGGATGCTTCTATTTGGACTTTGGACAAAATTAATCGATCATTTAAACTACTGGTCAAGCACACATCAGCTCAAATTCTTTTAGAATAAGGCTTTTCTCTAATTCGGCAGAAATACGGTCTCCTATCGTGAGAATTATTCAGGGGTTTGCTGAAAATCGCTATGGCCATAAACCCCCGAATAATTCGAAAAACAGAGCAGGGGAGAAGCTGAAACGCCGCAAAGCAGTTTAATGAGCGTCTATACCAGACACCATTTTGTCCAAAGTCCAAGCTAAAGTTTTCGAAGCTTTTTCCAAAAACGCCAAAATTTACTCTGATTCATTGAATTTAGAACTGATTGAGCATGCTTAAAATCTTTACGTAGTCTTTTTTCATTTTCTCTGGCTTTTCGAAGCTTCTGCTGAGTTTGTTTTAGATTTTTCTTGGTCTTAACTAAGTCAGTATAAACATTGGAAAATTGTTG
>JBCCWF010000428.1:0-6031 GCA_039194035.1 Cyanobacteria bacterium P01_E01_bin.6
AAAGGCATTATCAACAACTGCTATGAGATATCGCGTCAGCTATTTGTGCCGGTGATTCGCCAGTTCATTTTAGAAAATCTAACGGAGACGACGCTTGCTTGACCCCATCATCACGATTTTGTCAATGCGTAACTCCTATCTAATTGTGTCTATCTACTTATTTGAGTATTAATTAATAAGTGAAGAAGAAGAGACCCATCTTAACTCGCTAATATCCGTTTCCGGTGAGTGAAATTCAAAAAATCTTATCGACACCAATATCTTATTTTCAGATGCTCTATGCACAAAATGCCTAGAAAATATTAATACTTTCTAGGCATTTTGGAGTTGATTCTTTGAAAGCTATTTTTATTGCTTTCAAGGTTGTGATGGTATGTACCGAAGGAAGAGAGGCTGATGTTGTGCGCTTTCTTTGAGATCTTTCTGCTTATACATCTGTATGCATTACTTTATGCATTACTTTTACACCTAACTTTTCATGCCTCCACCATCACAATAAATTTAGAAGCGATCGCCAATCTGGAAGAACACTTCGCTATCGCCTCCATCGTTGACAGCGGCCTCAAGACGCATCACCCCAAAAGGTGTTCGTGCTCGAATACCGCCACCGAATCCTGCTCCATCTCCGGGTTTATCGCGTACCTCTGCTGGCTCACCTCGAACCGTATCACCGGATCCTAAATCGTTCGCATAATCAACAAATAGGGTTCCACCGATGTCGATATCTCTCTTGAAGAGATCAAAATCAAAGAGTGGAAACCGATATTCGATGGTGCCTTGTACAAAGCTCCGGCCACTTCCCACTTCCCCTGATTCATAGCCTCGAACAGATCCGGGGCCACCCAAGCTAAAGGCTTCGTAGGGAGGCAGGTCACCAATGAAGGTACCGCCTTGGACATTAAACACGAATACACTTGGTTCATCCGCTCCAAAGAAAGGTAACGGAACGAAATGGGTATAGTTTGCAGAAATGCGATCGCCCGCAATATTGCTATTTCCAATGGGAAGGTACAAATCATTACGGAACAAGAATCGATAGCCTTGGGTAGGGTAATCCCGATCATTCCGTCGATCCAGCGCACCGGAAAAACTCGTTGTTAACAAGTCATCTCGACCATCGTCACTAAAAGTCAGCTCATTACCCAGTTCATCCTCAGTAAAAATAGCCCCTGTAAATGCTTCATCGCGAACAGATACTCGCTGGTAGGATAATCCTGTCGCGACAGCAAACGAGTCGGATAAGGGCGTGAAAAATTCCACGCCGCCACCAAGCCGATGAACCCAGGGATCGTTGTCATTTGCTAATTCGACCTCATCTCCACCATCAAAAATAGAAGAGACTTCACGAACATTAAGGAAATTAATCGAATAGCCAATACGTCGATTCAGGGTGGCAATCCAGGGGTCAGTAAAGCTGGCATCAACGCTTACTGCGTTCTCACCCCCTTCCACTCCCAGCGCAATCGTTTGATTGTTTCCACCGAGGTTTCGCCATTGCAGTTGAACACCTCCTGCAATTCCACCCACACGATTTGTTCCGGGGAGAACCGTCTCGGGTTGAGAAACGCCTTCTAGGGCCGTGGGGTGAGGTAATGTAGAGCCAAATCCAAGCCCAAAGTGTCCGTTTCTTTCGTCAACCGTCACAATCATGACAGCTTCCCCCGGATTCTCTGATGGTTCAAGGGTGATACTCGCATCTCGAATGAGATCAAGATTTGTGAGGCGCTGGAGTCCATCTTGAGCGAGTTCAGGATCGTACACATCGCCGGGTTCTAGATCAAATTCGCGCGTAATAATAAAGTCTCGTGTGGTTCCCTCAACAATCTCATCATCATCAACAAATTGAACCTCGATGGCTGAGATAATTTCTCCATTTCCCGCTGGAACCTCAATAGCTTCCATTTGCTCTCGGCCAAAATCAGACATCCGATCTTGAGCAACAAGTGTTTCGTCTGACGAAGGAAGAATGTCATTTACAGGGAACGATCGTAAGTCATTGGCCTGAGTGGAATAGGATGCCACAGAGGCCTCTTCGTCTAGTGAATACGCAATGTCGGAATCTTCTACTGCCAGCGTATTGTCAATTGGTTCAGAAGCGTTGGCAACCGTCACCTCTCCAACACTTCCTAAAGCCGCTGCAAACCCGATGGTTCCGATGCACAAAAGCTGTCTACCCGAAAAAAACGAGCGTATTGTGTCCATTTATATATTTCCTCACACACCGTTGAGATTGACGTAAGTGCTTGTAGCAAAATAGTTCCCTATTTCTCAGAAATTATGTTCCTAGGGAGGAGTGCATTCTGAGAAAAAAGACATCGCTGTCGCAATAGGAATAAAGACGCGTCCTGTCAGGAACCCGTTCCAGATTTAGAGATTTTCTTGCGGATACTAAATATAATCAGACGTTGCCCAAAGTATACTCGTCTTGAGTTCAACAAGCCAGAGCTGCATAGTGTGAGGATTTGGAGCCAAAATCGCATAGGACAACGTGCGTTTGCGACGATCGGATTCAGCTGAATTAGGCCCCGGCCAAGGGGCGATCGCCACCGCTGGCATTTTATCAAGATCGAGAGCTGCTTTTCTGGTTACAACACTATAGATGTAGACCCAGCAACCAGAATGAAATTTCGTCAAGAGAATTTCATGACAGCTCGATTTACATTCCCAAGAATGTAATAACATTCTCGGGAATGTAGATGTCAAGATAATTTTTCTGAGTTTGGCGGCGGTGGAGGAGGGCGATCGCTCTCCTAAGGTTGTCTAAAAAATTGGAGAACCTCGGATTATCTCCACGAGCATCCTAAGGGTCGATTTGCTGCCTATGGGTTATGCAAATTTTGGAAAATGTGGGCTTTGGCAAAAATGGAAAAATTACCTAACGCGATGTGCAACTAAGTCGCTCGGCGAGTTTTTGGGTTACCCCAGTGATAGCGCTATCTGGACGTACTTTCGTTGGCATTGGCGAGATTGGTTTCCGTTTTGCAGCTTTAGGCGTGATGTTGGGATGCTTTATTATTCAACTCAACATTTTCTAATTCTTCTGGCAACTGTAATCACTGATCAGTAATCCAGACAGATTTCAAGCAAGTCTTGTAGGATTTCTAGAGAACAGGTCTAATTTCGCTGGAGGATAAAGTCTTGGTGGCATCGATTCCCATTGTGTTCGTCTCAGAAGAGCAGCTTCACGCTGAGTCCGAACGTTATCAAAGCTGGTTTGCGGCAACTGGTTTTCGTGCAGAGGCTGAAAGCTATTCCCTCGTGCCGGAAGCAGATGGGACAATTGCCAAAGTTTATGTTGGAAAACCTGAGACCCTAGATACCTGGGGGATAAGCAAGCTTGCAGTTGCGTTGCCTGCCAATCAGTATCATCTTGCAGACTCATTGACAGATGACCAAGCGACAAAACTTTACTTAGGGTGGAAACTAGCTCAATACAAATTCACCCACTATAAGCAGGATTCCAGGAGTTCTGGTGCCACCTCGCAGCAACCTATTTTAGATCCACCTGCTCAGGCAGATCATGCGTATGTTGATGCCGCTGTTGAAGCCACGTATTTAGTCCGTGACTTAGTAAATATGCCTGCGGGCGATATGGGGCCAGCCCAGCTAGAAGAACGAGCACGGGCGATCGCCACAGCCTATCAGGCCGATCTTCAGATAACGACTGGAGACGATCTGCTGACACAGAACTATCCAATGATTCATGCAGTGGGGCGGGCTAGTGATCAAGCTCCGAGACTCATTGATATCAACTGGGGGCAGAGTCATCATCCCAGCATCACCCTCGTCGGGAAGGGAGTGTGTTTCGATTCGGGTGGATTAGACATCAAAGCTGCAAGCGGTATGAAGTTGATGAAAAAAGACATGGGAGGTGCCGCCCATGTCTTAGGCATTGCAACAATGGTGATGAAACTTAATCTCCCTGTTCGATTACGAGTATTGATACCAGCTGTAGAAAACAGCATTGCAGGGAATGCAATGCACCCCCTCGATGTGCTCAATACTCGCAAGGGAATTACGGTAGAAGTTGGTAATACCGATGCCGAAGGGCGTCTTGTATTGGGGGATGCGCTCTGGGAAGCCTGTCGTGAGCAGCCTAAGCTATTGGTCGATTTTGCTACCTTAACTGGAGCGGCACGGGTGGCCTTAGGAACCGAGCTACCAGCTATGTTTTGCACGGATGAAGCGACTGCAGACCGCCTCAGGCAATCTGGACTTCAGGCCGATGATCCCCTCTGGCCACTTCCTCTCCACAAACCCTACCGATCCATGCTCGATAGCAAAGTGGCAGATATTTCAAACATATCGAATGGTTCCTTCGGTGGTGCCATTACAGCAGCTCTATTTCTCCAAGAATTTGTCATCCCCGATATTTCCTGGATTCATATTGATGTGATGGCATGGAACCTCCGATCGTTACCGGGTCGCCCAGAAGGGGGAGAAGCGATGGGTGTTCGGGCTATCACCGATCTGATTCGCCAAATTGCTGCAGAGGGGTGAAGGGTTATTGGAGTGGAGGGGTAAGCATTTTAGTGATGACAGAGTAAGTCGCTAACCAAATTAGACGTAACTTCCCAAATCCTGTGCCGCCCGCGCAGCGGGTGGCACAGGATTTGGAATTTTGGTTTTAATGACGTCCAGGTACTTATGACTCATCAGGATGGTGAGGGTATTGCCTTGAGAGAGAGCGAAACATGACATTGTTTGAAAAAGCTCACATGCCCATCGGCGAAATCTTCTTCATGTAGCTGCCTTTCACTAACGCCTAAATCTTTTAAACCTGCTTTCATCGATTCTTTAAGCCCAGCAGGGCCACAAATATATATGTCTGGATTTACCTGATTCTGAAGACACTGAGCAAGTACGTTTCTATCTAAACGCTGTTGACTACTGATAAAGTCCAAAGCAGTAAATTGCTTATACTCACGACTCAGATTTTCAATTTCCTGAGAAAAGATTGAATTTTCTTTGCTCTTATTCGCGTAAAGTAAGGTCACGTTGCTATCTTTTTCCTTCGCAAGAATTGATCTAATCATGGAGTAAATAGGCGTAATACCACTACCACCTGCAATCATTAAATAGTGCTTCTTATGACTGGGGCTGAGCCATACATTGAAATTTCCCCAGGGATACAAAGCCTGAATTTCATCACCAACTGTAGCCACATTCCTGAGATAATGAGTCACCACGCTATTTTGCTTAACGGTGATTCGTAAAAAATCATCTACGACTGGAGAGCTGCTGAGAGAGAAAATGCGATCGTAGACTTTTCCATGAACTTTAATTCGGAGATTAATATGTTGTCCTGGCAAATAATCGTAAAAGTTTCTATCTTCAGGCTCAAAGTAAATTGAAGTAGCTTCAGGTGTCTCAGAGATAATTTTGGAAATTTTAATGGTTCTATACGTTGAATTATCAACAATAACTGCTGGATTCTTACGATTTTTAACCTGACTCACAACCTCATCATAATCATCAAAATCTGTCCCAAAAAGAAGATCCCAAAATCTCAACGACAGCCCATAATTGCCGTTGTATCGGGTATGGTGCTGGTTGTGATGTACGCTATTGACCAAATGTTTAAGCAGCGGTGTTCTATCAAAAAACTTTGGATAAAACTCATATCCAAGATGAGACTTGATGTTGCTGAGTAGGCCTATTACCTGATTGATACCAATAGCAACAAAACTAGTCGGAAACAGAAAGATAGCGATGTAGATGAAGCCGGAAAGGATGATGGGCTCTAGAAAATGAAACGAAAGCGTCGTATAAGGAGTAGTATCCAGACTCTGATGGTGGACAGCGTGAATGTATCTATAGATCTTGGGCTGATGGAGTAATCTGTGCGCAAAATAAAAGTAATTGCTCAACCCAGTAGCCAATCGTGCTGTTGTAAGGTAAGAGCGCGGGAAATGGCATCAAAGGCAGAAATACCCCTGACGCTGTGCCGTATTAACAATAGAACGCACCAATGCGAACAATTCTGTTCCCCAATCCGAGCGAAATCCATGGGTGACCTTGCGAAAGACGA
>JBCCWF010000429.1:0-5962 GCA_039194035.1 Cyanobacteria bacterium P01_E01_bin.6
CAACAAATTTAAAACTTTTTGATACAACCTATATATTTCAAACCACCCCACCTCAAAAATTCCCCCCTCTATTTTTTTTTGGCCCGGGGGGCGGCGCCCCCAAAAACCTCGTTTCTTCGTTGCAATTTTGAGACGGTTGCCAAGTCATGTTCATCATACCGTTGGCGTTTTCTCCTTAGAGGTGATAAGGAGCTAGACATAAGTAAACGTAACCTTCCAAATCCTGTGCCGCCTGCACAGCGGGCGGCACAGGATTTGGGGTTTTGGTTTTAATGACGTCCAGGGACTCATCTCAAGAAATTGCGGTGACTGTACAGCGATGTAGTAGCGTTTGACTAGGTTTATGTGTTGAATTAATCACGATCGCCCCTTTCCCATGACACGTTTCAAAACGATTCACAATGCGCGCCTCCCTGGACAAGACGGTTTCTACACGATGACCATTTCCGATGATGGCAAAATTCAAGACATTGCGGTGACAGACCATCGCACGATACCGATCTCTGACACCCATGACACCCCGGATGCGGTGCTGGATGTTCAAGGTGATTGGGTGTCCCTCGGAGGCATCGACCTCCAAATTAACGGAGCGTTGGGACTCGCATTTCCTGATCTCACGGATCAGCATACGGCTATGCTCGTGAAAATCGCTCAGTTTCTTTGGCAGGAGGGCATTGATGGATTTCTGCCCACGCTCGTAACCACCTCCATCGACAACATTCATCGAGCATTAGCGGTGATTGCATCAGTACAGCAACAGATGACAATGGCCGAGGATAGTGAGTCAGCAACGATTTTGGGCGTACATCTCGAAGGCCCCTGTCTCAACCCTGAAAAGCGGGGTGCCCACCCTAACGAGCATTTGCAACCGCTGACGATAGACGGTGTTCAAACGCTTTTAGGGAACTATGCATCCATCGTTAAAGTGATGACCCTTGCCTCAGAGCTAGATCCCACTGGCGACGTGATCCCCTATTTACGATCGCTCGGCATAACAGTCAGTTTGGGGCATTCGCAGGCAACAGCCGAGCAAGCTACCACGGCCTTTCATCTCGGAGCGACGATGGTGACCCATGCCTTCAACGCGATGCCAGCTCTCCACCACCGCAACCCTGGGTTACTCGGGGCGGCGCTGGCTCATCCAGAGGTCTCTTGTGGGTTGATTGCAGATGGGCAGCATGTGTGCACCACGATGCTCGACTTGCTCATCCGCATCAATCGAGGTAGCCAATGCTCTGCAACGCATGTCCCCGACCCAGGCATTTTTTTGGTCAGTGATGCCCTTTCCCCATTGGGACTCCCGGATGGCACCTATCCGTGGGATACGCGCCAGATTCAGGTGCAACACGGCACGGCACGACTAGACGACGGGACCTTAGCGGGAACGACCCATGCCTTACTCGTTGGGGTGCAAAATCTCGTGATGTGGGGCATTTGTGAACCGGGAGAGGCGATCGCCCTTGCCACAATTGCTCCCCGTCACGCCATTGGATTGCCCGGATTAAAACCAGGACAGCCTGCGAATCTTTTGCGTTGGTCTTACCAGGACGTGGGGCGATCGCTAACGTGGCAGCGTATCACAGTCTGATGCTAATGCTCAGCATTGGCATGGGCTTAAAATGAATAACCCATCGGAATTCCTGTAAGAATTTCGATGGGTTATTCAAGAACTTCTCTTCCCGTAGAGTATCGATGAGGCTTAAAAAGCCATAAGACCACGTGCTGCAAACTGGAACAGCATCGTCCCCAGAGACCCGACTAACCCTAGGAAATCGGCGGGCGGTGGATCAGGGCCTTCAGCGATTCTTGTCTGGACTTCAACAATGCCTTCTGCCAACCTGAGGGCGTTTTGCTGACCGGCCTCATCACCCCGTGCAATAAAAATCTGTTCTGCTTGTCGAGCGTCTTCGTAGGCTGCTTCAGGGTCACCCCATCGGAACAAGGCAATACTACGGGCAAGATAAATTTCAGCACTATCGGAGTGTGCTTGAAGGCTGCGAGTGTAGTACCGAATTGCGAGTTCGTAATTTTCTTGTTCTGCTTCCATCAACCCCCACTGAAAGAGGAGTTCAGGAGTTGCAATCGTATCGGGAAGGCCAAAGGCTCCCATGATAAAGGCTCCTTCGAGCAAGGCTCCTTCTAAGTCTGCCCCTTGAACAAAAGCCCCCCGCAAATCAGCCCCCCGCAAATCAGCCCCCCGCAGATTTGCTCCCGCCAAATTTGCTGCGTATAAAACAGCACCGGCTAAGTTTGCGTTGCTTAAATCTGTGCCGCTCAAATCAGCCTGACTAAGGTTTGCCTGCCGCAGATTCGCACCCTGTAAGTTGGCATCTGACAAATTAGCATAAACAAGTCCTGCTCGACTGAGGTTGCAGCCTTCGCACGTTCTTGTCGAGAGGAGCCGTTGCAGCTGAACCAAATCTTCGGCGCGGGCTGGTGCCGCCCAACTCAGTAGAGCGATCGCCGCAAACGATGTAACAATAGCTTTCTTCATGGCATGGGTGGGTGAATATGCAAACAAACAGCCCGAAGCTTAGATGTGATATCTAGAAAACGTTCAGAGAACATCCGTATCGACAGTCTACTCAATATTTTTGCGATCTCGCAATGTCTCGAATCATGCAGCCCTCTACGAAAGCCCTCTACGAAAATAAACAATGGCTTCCATCTGATAAGTACCTGGACGTCATTAAAGCCAAAACCCCAAATCCTGTGCCGCCCGAGCAGCGGGCGGCACAGGATTTGGGAAGATACGTTTAATTATGGCCATCTGATATCAGGATGGTGAACGATCAGGATTCAGACTGGATGCAGCGAATACTGCTCTTCCCTCGCGCCACGCGTGCCAGAGATCACCGCTCATGAGAGATGCGGCCAGCCGGAGTATCTTGAATTCCTGAACCTCAGGGGCAAGGGCGATCGCCCGATTAATCGCATCATGGGCTGCACGAGGATGGAGCGCGTAAAGATTCACAAACGCTAAATAGGCATGGGGGTTGGGATTATCTGCATCTAGGGTGGTGAGAGCGTTAAGGGTGGCGATCGCCCCCTCTGCATCTCGTTGCAGCACCTGAGCAAGTGTCAGGGCATAGGTATTGGGCACATTGCTTGGATCTTGCTGGAGTCGATAGGTAAGGGTTGTCTCTGCCTGTCTCGCATAGCTCTGAATCGGGTCGTAGAGACTGAATCGGCCAATTTGATCGAAAATAGGATCGAGGGCATCAATGCCCTGGGGTAGGGCAGTCGAAAGGCTGCGGAGTTGGCTCACCCAGTCCACTTCAGGAACGCTTGAAGTCCCATTATCGGCTGCAGCATCATCCATATCGTTTTCTGCCCTATCCCCATCAGCATCAGGTACGCTGAGTTGAGAAGAGAGGGCGGATAAAGACTCGGAGGGCTCAACCGTCAACACACGATTAGGAACTGGAAGGGAGACAGCCACTTTGGTTCTGGTATCTAGATAGGACGCCGTCAACTGATAAACGCCCGGCGCAACATCATCAGGGGACTGCATGGCCATCCGTTCAACAACCTTGAAAAGGGAGGCTGTTGTTTCAGGGGCAGGAGCTTGAACGGATTGATTTGCCTGAATCGGATGTGGGCGCAGGGTCCCTAACCCAAGGTTATGGTCATGAAACCATTGGGAAGATGGTTGTATTGGCTCCGTTGACTGTTGTTGCCACGTGAGGATGACAGCGCCATGGGACAAGGCATCCCAGGAGCCTTCCCAGGTATAGGTGACTGGGATGGTCTGTCCCACTGCACTCTGAGCAGGAAGCTTGATCTGTGTGAGCTGAATGGTGGGCTGATTGGCCTGGGTGAGACTGTTCTCAGAGAGACGGTCTTCTCTCTGTAGCGGTGTGACCTCAATCGGGAGTTTCCTCCGCCGAAAGAGATCGAGGCGACTGCCATCGGGCAACTCCCACATGCGCTGCCGCTTGAAATGGCGCGTTCGCCGCAGGTCATCCATGATATCCAACTGTCGCTGTCGAGATCGACGGTCGTGATGATTGAGCTGAGGACGCGTGACGCTAACCACCCAAGAAAGCGATCGCAAATCTTGCTCAATGTGCTCTTTGCTTTTTCCCATACGACGGGCATAGACCTGAAAATCAGCCTGAGTTCCGAAATAGTTGAGATTGTGCTGATTGATTTCAGGCGTTGACGGTAACACTCCCACATTCATCAACTGATAGGGCTGAGTGGCAATCATCTCATCCATGATCTCGGAATGAGGCCATGGTTCTCCTCGATAAACTGGATGCTGTCCTCCAGGTGTCAACCCTTTTGCTATCACCGATGGGCGATCGCCAATTGGTGAGAACAGATTGGTCAGCATCAGTGCGATGGATAGCCCAACTGTTGCCCACGAAAGGAATCGCCAGCGCCCTTGCCAACAGGCCATGCCCACGCCCAGCACCACCGCAATCACAGGCAGGTAGGGCATGATGTAGCGGACATCTTTGTTGGCGATCGCCGACCATACAACATAGGTTCCTCCGATGAACATGAAGAGCCAGCGGAGGTTGGGGGTGACAGGATGAGGCGAGGCAGAAGCGGAAAGGGGAGGGCGAAAAATGCCGAGACCCCATAGCAGTAGACCAAAACTGGCTGTGATAAGCAGAGGATAGGAAATAGCTTGGGGGAGATGGGACAGGTAATAAGTCCAGCCTTCAAGAGAGAGGCCTGAGGGATCGCCTTCAATTTCTGCGGAGCGCGTGTTGGCGCTAAAAGCAGCGCTGATTTGAAAGAGCCAGTTGGTGCGGCTCCACGGCAGCATCATGAGTCCGGCGATCGCGCTACCCAGAACCAGTTGAAAAAATTGCCCCCATCGTCGATGCCATAGAGACTGTAGACCGAGCCAAAGCAGTGGAATGCCTAAGAACAGCACAGCCGTTTGTTTCGTGAGTGAGGCAAGGCCAAAGGTCACGCCAAAGGCGATCGCGGAGAGCCATCGTTGATGGGTTAACTGACGAGTATTCCAGTAGGTGAGCACACAAAATGCAGCAGCCACCAAGGCAGCCAGGGGATAGTCCATGAAATACTGCGATCGCAGGACATAAAACTGGGGAAAGAGCAGACTCAAGCCTGCAGCCCACAGTCCCACTACTGGACTAAACATCAGTCTCCCCAGTCCATAAACTGCAATCAGCAAAATCGCCGTGTACAGTCCGTTGACCCAAATTGCCGCATCTGCATAGGAACCAAATAGGTTAATAAATGGAGCGGTTGATAGATACAGTAACGGAGGGTATTTAGACGACAACGTCCAGATGCCATGCCACCACTCTGCCGACAACAAATCAGCGTTTTGCACCATCCACCAATAATTTAGTGAGCCAATGAGGTGATCCGCTGGATCCCAAGAAGGTACAGAGTGATCTCGTGCTAGCCAAACTCGATCGAGGCCGACGCTCAGGCACCACAGCGCCACTAGAATCACTCCATCGACTCTACTATCTAGAAAACGCTTGCTAAAGCGTTTGTGAATATCGTTATGAACGGGTTTTAGGAACACACACACCAGCCCTTCGCAACCGAACATCTATTTTGCCATGATGACGATCATCGTTGAACATGCGCGCGAACCAAGGCAATAGAAGCCTGTTGCAGAATTAGCATCTTGCTAAGTGCATCACGAACAATATTCAAACATAGATCTTTGTGTCGAAGTGTACTGTTTCTCAACAGGGACGCTATCTGTAGCGTGAATGCCGATAGGATATTTCTAGATTTAGAGGTTGCTGGAAAGCGCATCGTGGCTAACTCGACGCATTCAGTCCACTCTAATTGAGCATGGCCGTTGTTGTCTTTAAGGTTGCACTAGACCTCTTGCAATATTCATTCCATCATGTGCTTTGGACATATTCTCGTGCCTTAGCCAGCCAGCGACAGCTCATAGTTGTAGATTGCGGCAATCAAGTTTCCTCGTAGATTGTAGCGACAACGACGGTTACGATAG
>JBCCWF010000430.1:0-5942 GCA_039194035.1 Cyanobacteria bacterium P01_E01_bin.6
CAACCATCGGTGGGTGGGGGGCGCCCCCCCCCCCCCCCAAACCCTGCTTTCTCTAAAAACTTTTCCAAGTCTTGTCATCACTCGATCCTAGCGATCGGATACCAGGGAATGGAAGACGAAACGATGTTAAATTCCATCCTTGAAAATTGAAGGCTCCAAGCAGGTTCGCGTAGACTTTAGAGAATTTAGGCTTTTACAGTTCAGAGCTTTATCAAAATAACCACGCTTTATGACGCTGCTCTCTATCACCTACGGCATATTTCTGCTCAGTATTTTAGGCATTTACTGGACGCGGGAAGAGCGATCGCTCCGACTGGGTATTTTGCTAGCAGCGAGTCTCGTCTTTTACGGATCTCTGCAAATCTATTACGTCCCTCTTTTAGTGCTGATTACCCTCGTCACCTATGTGATGGGACTTGCGATTGGAGCACCCGCTACCGTCGATAATCCCGATGCGGATGCCCAATGGCAATTTGCACAACAAGACTGGAATCAGCGTCGGTTGCGGTTGCTTTGGATCAGCATTTTGCTGAATATTGCCATGCTTCTGCTGTTCAAGTACGTCCCGTTTCTGTTGTCGACAACTGGAGGTCTACTGGACAGCGATCAGGCAACCGTTGGGGCAGACTGGGTCGCCCAAAATCTCATTGCGCCATTGGGACTCAGCTATTTTGTGTTTGAGTGCATGGCTTACTTAATTGATGTCTATCGTGGAGAACCCGCGAGTTCTAATCTGCTTCAGTTCTGTACCTACAAGCTATTTTTTCCAAAACTACTCTCAGGCCCCATCACTCGGTTTCACTACCTCGGGAGCCAGTTCCAAGCGTTGCGATCGCCCCGACTTGATCAGGTGATTGACGGGCTGTGGCTTATTGCCTGTGGTGCCGTCAAAAAGTTGCTGTTGGCCGATCATCTGGCAACTTACGTAAATCTGAGCTTTGCCAATATTGAGCGCGCAGGCAGTGGCGACCTGTGGTTGACGACCTTCGCCTATGGATTGCAGCTCTATCTTGACTTCAGTGGCTACGTAGACGTGGCACGAGGCAGCGCCACCTTGCTTGGGTTTGACTTACCACAAAACTTTGATTTTCCCTATCTCACGACCAGCATCGCTGACTTTTGGCGACGCTGGCATATGACGCTGGGAAGCTGGCTGCGAAACTACCTGTATTTTCCGTTAGGAGGTTCTCGAAAAGGATTAACCAGAACCTGCTTGAATCTCATTATTGTGATGCTCGTTGCAGGACTGTGGCACAACCCTGGGTGGGGATTCATTATTTGGGGTGGCATTCATGGAATCGCCCTTGCCGTTCATCGCTTAGTGGATGGATTCTCAAAGCGATCGCCCCAACTCCAAACCTGGTGGACAAGCATACCGGGTATCGCAACGGGCTGGATCGTCACCCAGGGCACAGTCTTTTTCTCGTGGATTTTCTTCCGCTTACCCAATCCCTTCGATTTCACACTGGCAATGCAACGCCTCGTCGGCCAATCTGCCGATGCTCAGTTTGCCCAAAAGATTTATGTGGAAACCCTCGACATCACCCGAGGCGAACTGTTGATGCTATTGATGGGAATCATGGTGATGATGGCCATTCTCTATGCCATTCGACGAGGCCTGAAACTCCAGCTCAACTGGCCACTGAAAGTGGGTTTGGTTCCGGTATTACTCTATCTTTCATGGCTTTTAGCTCCAACCGAGAGCCTGCCATATATCTACTTCGATTTTTAATTTTTCTGGTCGATATTGTCGGCCACAATAGGTGGATAGAGTCTTAGAAGAATCCTTTGCCACAATCCAAACCGTATCAAGGCTGGTCGCTCGACGATCGCGACCCCAAAACAATTCAATCGCTGATGCCCTTCTATGATTGGGTCTATCGCTACTATTTTCGAGTGAAAACAAGCGGCTGGCATCATGTCCCAACGGATAAACCTGTTTTATTTGTCGGTTCCCACAACGGTGGAATAGCAGCTCCAGATATGCACATGTTGATGTACGACTGGTGGCGTCACTTTGGCACTGAAAAACCAGTGTATGGGCTGATGCATCCAAAGGCTTGGCAGGTGTTTCCACACATCACTACAATGGCAGCAAAATTAGGAGCCGTAAAAGCTCACCCCAAGATGGCGATCGCCGCATTTCGTCGCCAAGCGAGTGTCTTGGTCTATCCGGGGGGTGCCTATGATGCGTTTCGACCCTATCGATTGCGCGATCGCATCTATTTTGCAGACCACAAAGGATTTATTAAACTCGCTCTCCGCGAGGAGATTCCCATCGTGCCGCTCATTTCTTGGGGGGCACACGATACCCTATTCATCCTTGAAGACTGCTACGAACAGGTGCATCAACTCCATAAATGGGGACTGCCCTGGGCTATGGACATTGATCCCGAAGTGTTTCCGATTTATCTCGGATTGCCGTGGGGACTATCGTTCGGGGCATTGCCGAATATCCCGCTGCCGGCTCAAATTCACACGCGCGTGTGCCCGATGATTACCTTCGAGCGATATGGTCGCGATGTCCTCGCAGACTCAGCCTACATCGACAGTTGCTACACCACCGTAGTAACTCAAATGCAATCCGCTCTGGACGCATTAATTTCTGAGCTATCGTAGGCGCATTAATGTCCAAATGTGTTCTCCACAAGCGGCTACAAGGAAGAGATTCATCACGACGCCCAAATATCCGCTAACATCAGCACAAAACCAGGTAGCAATCCCTCCCTCGAATTGACCTGACACAGCTTGTAGAACTGTTCACGGGTCAGCGACACAACTGGATTGTAGATTGAGCGTCAAGGTAAGGGGTGTCAAGGTAAGGGGTGTCATGAGTAGTAGCCCCAAAGATTTCCGATGGCTTAATCTTAGCGATATCTACCGTCTTAGGTCAGCTTGCAGCACTGACCAAGAGGGGATGAACCCACCACAAGATGCCAATGAACACAGCAACTCCCACATAGGCAGGTTTTAGAAATTCCCCTAACATCAGCGTTTGCTTGCCTTGCAAAATAGCTGCAAATGGGATGACCGATGTGCGGGCCTTAGCTGCTTCGAATGCGTCTCCATAGCGACTGGCTAATCGGCGATCGCCATGCCACACCGCAAACAGATGATGGAGAATCAACCCAATCGACGTCACCAGCGTAAAGGTCGTGCCCAGCCAGAGCGTATGGGCAATGCACCAAATCACCTGACCAACCATCTGAGGGTGGCGGGTGATGCGAATAATGCCTGTTTCAAACAGATGCACTTGCGGTTTCTGTACGGCTGCAATTTCCAACAAGTTGAACGTTGCAGGGTAGAGAAAGAAAAAAGACACCACGGAAAGCCCCCATACGAGGGGAATCATTCCAGGAGCACCCTGGACATTCCACAATTGCAACCCGTCATAGCGATGCCGGATGAAATACACAACGAGAATTGTCGCAAAGGGAATGCTGACGAGGGCAAAAAATACGCGATACAGTCTTGCGCCAACAAGGTTTTCTCCTTGGGGACGAAGCGCCGCAAGTCCGCTATGGGCGATCGCAAAGCCCAGCAGCAGCGCCATCATATAAAGATGGCTAATCGTGAACCAATCCATCGTCATGCTGTTTTCTCTATGTTGTGATTCTCTTCGTGTCTCAACCTTGATATATCACCAAGCAGGTTGAACGTTGACGTTAGTGTCACATCAGTTGGTAGACATCAATCCACTTAACTTAAAAAAGCTCGGAGCACTCGCCAAGGCTTTGGGTTTATCGTTTTAATGACGCTCAGTGGCTTAATCTACTAATGACGTGTGTATTCTAGTGCAGATTTTGTCTACTCTAGCGTCAGCAGACTCACAATAATCTCACAATCACAACGAGAAAATACTGAAACCTAGTTCAACGTAAGAAACATCACTTGGAAAACGTCTCAACATTGCAACGCAAAAATAAGGATATTCTTCTATGGGCAAGCATCTCATCGATTCGAATTAACAGAATTTCGGCATTCATCGGCTAAATAATCTCCTACTCTGTACCATTGCTGCTCACGGCGTCTCCTTCTCTTTTTCCCACAGTTCCAAGTCAATGGTAAAACTTCCCTTAAAAGTAATTCAACAGATTTCACTTCGAAAAGCGCTCATCATTCCGCTGATGTTAGAAATTGTGGGAATTGTGGGAATTGTGGGGTATTTGTCGTTTCGTAACGGACAACAAGCCGTTAACTCTCTTGCTGCTCAACTCAGACAAGAACTAACCGCCCGTATTGAGCGAGAATTGCAAAGCTATTTTGAAACTCCCCATGAAATTAATCGGTTGAATGCGGCTGCTTTCGCACGAGGAGAACTAGATATTGAGAACGCTCAATTTGGAGAAGGCCAGCTTTATCAGCAAATGAAAATTGCCCCAACCGTCGCATTTGCCTATTGTGGCAGTGCTCGAAAGGGTGAATTTTTTGGGGTATTGCGATCGCCCGACACAGGACGCCTACAACTCTCCTACGGCAATGCATCGAATAATTTTTTGCGCGAATATTACCAGCTTGATGTGAATGGCGATCGCACCCATCTGATTAGAGGATCCGACACAATATACGATGCTCGGTCTCGCCCTTGGTTTAGTGCTGCAACAGCCGTTCAGAGTGCAACGTGGACGGATATCTATATTGCATTCTCAACTGGATTGCCCAACATCACAGCAAGCCTTCCTGTCTACGACAAGTCAGGACGACAATTGCTAGGCGTCTGTGGCACAGATGTTGTCTTGCCCGAAGAATTTCGTTCCTTTCTCAGAAATCTCGACATCGGTATGACGGGACAAGCTTTTGTGGTCGATCGGACAGGCCACCTAATTTCCAACTCTACCGACGAACCACTGATGAAAGGAGAGGGAAATTCGGCAACATCTCTGCTTGCCGTCGAAAGCCAAGACAATTTGGTGCGAGGCACTGCCAACTATCTCGTAAGGCAATTTGGTGGGTTTGAAAACATTGATGTTGTTCAGCGCCTCGATTTTCGTCTCAACGGAAAGCGACAGTTTCTAGAAGTCGTTCCCTTTCAAGATGGTTTCGGACTGGACTGGCTCATTGTTGTGGTGGTGCCAGAGGCTGACTTCATCGGGCAAATCACTGCCAATACGCGCACCACCATTGTATTGTGCATCATCGCCCTCGGCATTGCTCTGGCAATAACCATGTTTACAGCGCGGTTGATGACTCGTCCAATCGTGCGCATTGCCAGTGCTTCAGAGGCGATCGCCGAAGGCGACCTAAACCAGCACATTGAGTCGAGTACCCTGGCCGAAATCAATCGCTTGGCAAGCTCTTTCAACAGCATGTCGGAACAACTCCAAGGCTCATTCCATCTTTTGGAAAGCAAAAATGAAGCATTACGGATTGCAGAGGAAACCTACCGAGGCATCTTTGAGAATGCCCTAGAAGGTATTTTTCAAGCAACACCTGATGGGCAATTGCTGAATATCAATGCGGCCATGGCCAGGATCTATGGATACGTATCTCCAAAAGAAATGATGCGCACTGTCACAGACATCAGCACGCGACTATTTGTGAACCAAGACGAGCGTGATCACTTTCAAAACCATCTTCAAACAAGTGGTGAGGTGAAGGCGTTTGAATGCCAAAGTATTCAAAAAGATGGCTCAATCATCTGGGTGCAGATTGATGCCTGTGCTGTCAAAAACAACACGGGCATCAATCTATACTACGAAGGCATTGTGCAAGATATTAGTGACCGCAAGAAGCGCGAAGGTATCTTGAGACGTCAGTTGGCAGAGTTGAAAGTTGAAATTGACCAGAATAAGCGCGAAAAAGATGTTAAGCAGATTACCCAAAGCAGCTATTTTCAAGAGATTAAAGAGGACATTGCTCAAATTAACCTAGACGAATTTTGGGAATAACCCAAAACACAGCCTGGTAAGTAGGTAGTCCCAATTGACTATAAAATCCATAAA
>JBCCWF010000431.1:0-5926 GCA_039194035.1 Cyanobacteria bacterium P01_E01_bin.6
ACATTATAAAGGATCGAGAGAGGCTGTGTAGCCGCTAGCACAATCTTGATATAGCCTGAACAAAACTTCTAATTAAGTACACAGAATAACGTGAATTAAGCGATTCTTGGCAACTGTAATCGTTGTTATTTGACGATTGAGCATAGATAAATCTTATAGTGCTAGTTTATCTTTGCGTAAGATTCATCACTGAATGCTCACCCTCAGAAACATGACACTGTGTCATGTACATAGAACATGAGTGACTATAAACATGATGGCATTGGGGGGTGTCAGATATCGATCTCCCGAACGAACGGATAGTGTCGTTGCCAGTAACCACCGATCACGCACCATCAGCAATTAGGGCTAGAATCCTTACCGGAAGCATTGAGCTTTCAGGGCATACCCAAAAAGGAACGGAACATGATTGGATTACAGAATGCTTCACAGCAATTTGTCGTGTCACCACCTGTTTCAGATCAGGTTCTGGAAGCGCATTATCGTGCTGTACCGATGCGGTTAGGAATTCTTGCATCTGGTCAGGGTAGTAACTTTCAGGCCATTGCCGATGCGATCGCCGCTCATCGAATCAATGCCACAATTCAGGTTGTGATTTATAACAACCCGGATGCACAGGTGGCTCATCGAGCAACGTCCTGCAACATTCCTAACATACTGATGAATCATCGCGATTTTCCACAACGGGAAGACCTAGACGCATCAATTGTTGCAGCCTTACGTCACCATGCTGTGGACTGGATTATCATGGCAGGGTGGATGCGACGAGTCACAGCGGTGTTGATCCAGAACTACACGGGTCACATCTTAAATATTCATCCCAGTTTACTCCCAAGCTTTCCAGGAATTCGAGCAGTAGAGCAAGCGATAGAAGCTGGAGTGGCGATCGCCGGATGTACAGTGCATGAGGTCGTCTTGGAAATTGATAGCGGGCCAATCATCATGCAAGCTGCTGTACCAGTGCAGCCAAACGACACCGTTGATACCCTGCATCAACGGATTCACGAGCAAGAACATCATATCTATCCATTGGCGATCGCCCTAGCTCATGGGCGCAAGCAGCTCAGCACATGACTTGGCAAACGTCTCAACATTGCAGCGAAGACATAAGGGCTTGGGGCGTGCGTTGCACACACCAAACCTGGTTCCTCTCTAAACGTTGCTAAGTCGTGTCACCAAACTCTGCGAAATAGATAGCAACGCATTGCTATTCGCAAGACTCGGAATGGCGTGAGATTCAGATACGTCAATCCCTTAGCGATACATTGCAGAGGCAACCGTCGATTGGACAGGAGGCTGTTTTCTCTGCATCGGAATTTCAACAATGAACTCAACACCCTCACCCGGCTCAGACAAGCACCTCAAATATCCCCCGTGTTTTTCTGCCACAATCTGATAGCTAATCGACAAACCAAGTCCTGTTCCATGTCCAACAGGTTTTGTTGTAAAAAATGGATTAAAGAGTTGACGCTGGGTATCGAGCGAAATAGAAGGGCCATTGTTCTTGATTCGAATTTGAACCCAGCCTTTCTGAGTGAGGTCTGTTTTGATCCAAATTGTTGGAGAAGCAGAATTCTGATTTGTTGCTGACTGAAAGCCATTCAGATGCTCTCTAGCCGAAATTTCAATCATCTCATCCAGTGCATCAATAGCATTACTCAAAATGTTCATAAATACTTGGTTTAATGGCCCTGCATAGCATTCAATCGGTGGTAAGTCACCATAGTCTCTGACAAGATGAATACTAGGTCGATCAGGTTTTGTTTTTAAACGGCTTCCTAAAATAAGCAATGTACTATCAATACCTTGGTGAATATCGACAGTTTTCAAGTCTGCTTCATCTGAGCGAGAGAACACCCGAAGCGATTGAACAATTTCTCGAATCCGTTCCGATCCAACTTGCATCGATTGCAGAAGCTTGGGCAAATCTGATGCGACAAATGAGACATCAATTTCTTCTTCAAGATCTTGAATAGAAGCTGGAGCTGTTGATTGCGAGGCTCTGTAAACGTCTAAGAGCTTCAATAAGTCCTCAATGTATCTGCAAGCATAGTTAATGTTGCCATGAATAAAATTGACTGGATTATTGATTTCGTGAGCAATGCCAGCCATGAGCTGTCCAAGGCTAGACATTTTCTCTGTTTGGATCAGTTGGGCCTGAGTATTCTGAAGCTTAGCTACGGTGTTCTCTAATTCGACTTTGCGCTGAGTCAGCTCTGCTTGAGACTGCTGAAGCTTTAATTCTGAGCGTTTACGCTTTGTAATTTCACGACGCTGAATATAAATCGTTGTCGTGCCCATGAACAATAAGCCCAAGGTTGTAAAAATCCATCGCTTATAGTGCCATATCACAGCACGAAGATTGAATGCCTCAACACTTTGATAAGGCGCAAGACGCAACTGCTTAAATAAATCTGTGACCGGTTGATAATTTAGAGGAATAGACCACCCTGCAATATTAAGACGCTGGGCTGCCTCACTCGTTGGTTCCATCGACAACAGCGCGACAGTCACTTGCTGTGCCAGATCTGATGGAATATGACTTAAGGCAGAAAAAGGCCATTCAGGATAGAGACGCGTACTAACAGGAATTGAAAGGTTGGATCGATCATTCTGATTGATAATTTTGAAATCAGATGGATGAATGAACCCAGATTCTAATAAACGTTGCATGCTATCTGCGCGAATCATGCCTGCGTCGACGCGTCCTGATTTGACCGCAGTCACCACATCTAACTCTTTGTGCAAAAAGGAGAGAGTTCTCAATTGTTGATATGGGTCAATCCCATGATCCATGAACTCCCTCCATACCATTTGCCATCCGTCAATTGAATTTTCATCGACTCCAGCAAATGTTTTATCAATCAAATCCTCCAGTGTTTCAATATCATGCCGATCCTCTTGGCTAAAAATCACGCCACCTAAAACCGTATAAAGTTTTCCACCAACAAGGTTATGCAGTGTCGCAAGGCAATTAACAGCGTACTGAGATTCGGCAGAAACATAAAACCCTGGTTCTGTCACAATGAAATCGACTGTATTGTGAGCAACGGCAGTATGCAATTCTTGAGCAGTCATTCCGACGAGAGAAAACGAGTACCCGTCTACTGCCTGGCTTAGATAATGAATAGTAGATGCCCACTCCTCCAGCTGCGTTGCGTCATGCTCAGGCACCAAGATCCCTAGCGTCAGTTTTTTATGGTTGCTGATGCGAGCAGCCGCTAAGACCTGAGTCGCAACACCTGGGGTTAGGGTCTGTACGCGAATGTCGGGAGATGATAGCCAGGTTAGTGGCGCAACAAACCCAGACGTATGGACACCATGATCATGATGTAGATGTGTTTGACGAACACTCAATGATGCTGAGAGCGACGGATAGATTGTGCTACTCAGTAAAACGCCACGGTGGAGGGCGATTGCTATTACGAAACCAATAACCAGAAATAGCAGGCGCTTTGTCATGGAGAATTGCCTTAACCAATAGCTGTTAGATTGTTTTTTCCGCGTAGTACTCACCCCTTACAGAATGTCATTGGCTCTTTGAGCATCTGTCCCATAGAGCCCTTCAACGAAAAGATGCTGGTGAGAACATCATGATTAGCAATGATCTTGATCTTGATCTCCAATGAGATGATTGAATTTTTCTACAGAGCTACACCCATGACTCTGTTGTGCTCCTGTTCAAATGCGTCAATGGCTTTATGTGTCCTGTTGTTTCTCGTGATCACCATACAGAGAATAGATTCAGAACAAAATTTACGGAGACGAAAACCGTTGAAGCCGAACATGCAGTTGACTAGAAATAGGAGCTTAGAAATAGCAGCGCCAAAAGTTTTCAGAGATTATTGTGTCCGCAAAGACGGGATGGCAGATGGGTCATTGCCGATGTGTCAATGGTCATTAACAGCAACTTGATTTGCTACTAGATTTCCCACAACGCCATGCTTCATAACGATGGCAACACATTGGTCTTCACAACTTTACTCTCATGAAGATTCAGCTTAAATTGATTGCTTGAGGATGTCAGATGACAGGTAATCTAGAAGAGATGCTGTTGTCTAAACGAATAGGCTGTCACGAAGCCACAATGCTTTTGGGAGATAGGGTTGCTAAATAATGGCGAAGCCCTCATTCATTGTGAATGGGGAGAAGCACCATGAGAGCAGCTCTTCTGGCATGAGGAACGTTGGAGAGATCCTAGTTTCTATATTGAATGCTTTGACGCTCCGTCATGATGTTTGTCTCCTGGCCCTGTTTTGAACAATGCTGTGAAATGCGATTTTAGGAAAGGCTTTATGAGTAGTAGTGTTTCTCCAATTACCGATGCAGAGTTTGACCAAGAGGTGTTGCAAAATCCAGGCACAGTTCTCGCATACTTCTGGGCTCCGTGGTGTGGTCCCTGTCGCTTGATGTCACCCATCATGGATTGGGCAGCTAGCCATTATACAGATCTCAAGGTAGTGAAGCTAGAAGTGGATCCCAATCCAGAATCTGTTGCTCGGTGCAAGGTTGAAGGAGTTCCTGCCCTAGTTTTATTTCGGGATGGGCAACCAGTAGATTCAATTGAAGGGGCGATCGCCAAACCAAAATTAACTACAATGTTAGATGCTCACCTCTCACCTGCAGTTTAGGCAGATGCGTCAAGTCGGTTGACGAAAGATAGGGAGGCACAAAAGATACTGAGGTTGTGGGTTATCGATAGTCTGGGCACCGTGCTGTTTCAACATCTATGATTTGGAAACTCGCTTACCCATAAAGATCTCACTGAAAATTAAAACAGCTCAAGAAGTGCTTTGAGAGTCTTCGTTTGAGCCGGTGACGGTGGACTGGATTCATGCGATACACTGTGAAGTAATGTTATAAAGCAACTAATTAAGAGAGCTTTTTTACCAATTTTAATGGGTGATCTTTTATACACTAGCCACCGATAAAACGTTAACTTCACAGGTAGGACATTGATTTCTGATGGTGTTTCCCTCTTCTGTTGCTGTGCGAGAATTACCGCTTTTCCCGCTTCCTGAAGTTGTCCTTTTTCCAGGTAGACCACTCCCGCTTCATGTGTTTGAGTTTCGGTATCGCATTATGATGAACACCATTCTTCAGAGCGATCGCCGCTTCGGTGTATTGATGGTTGATCCAAAAGAGGGACAAGTTGCCTCCGTGGGGTGTTGTGCCGAACTAGTGCATTATCATCGATTACCTGACGATCGAATGGACGTTATGACCGTTGGACAACAGCGGTTTCGAGTGCTTGAGTTTGTTCGTGAAAAGCCCTACTACGTTGGCCTTGTTGAATGGATTGAAGATGAGCCTACAGAGCGAGACTTAACAGGGTTATCGACTGAAGTGAGCCAGCTTTTGCAAGATGTTGTCCACTTATCATCAAAGCTGACCGGACAAACGATTGAGCTACCCGATGATGTCCCTGAAGCCCCAACCGATCTCTCATATTGGATTGCCCATAATTTATATGGAGTTGCTGCAGAACAGCAAGTTCTTTTGGAAATGCAGAACACAGAAAATCGGCTGGAGCGAGAAGCAGAGATTTTGACATCGACTCGGAGTCATTTGGCCGCACGGACAGCCTTGAAAGATGCGTTACCTTAGCTGGCTTTCTAATGAGTGACGCTCATCTTCTTAAATCGATGCGTTCCTCGTTGTAACCGAAATACTAAAAGGGCTTTGATGACTAGTCATCAAAGCCCTTTTAGTATTTTTCTAAACCAACAGCATTAACAACCATTAGCCTTGGTCAAGTAAAATACGTGCCATTTCACGAATCCATAGACATATGGCTTGAAACACAACATACACGCCCTGCAAATATTCTTGGGCTTACCGACAAGAACACTCACTTTTGTAGAAGCAGTATTTTGGCAGGGATCTGCAAATAAAGTACCAATAGAGGAGCGGGGGGGGGGGGCGG
>JBCCWF010000432.1:0-5907 GCA_039194035.1 Cyanobacteria bacterium P01_E01_bin.6
ACGCATTATGTGAGTTATTTAAAGTTCTTGTATATCAAGGGTTTTGATTAGCCTCCAAATCAGGAACTTAAGTGATTTCGACGTATCTACGTCATTCCAGCGATCAACTCACATAAGCCGTAAAAGATAAAACCTATGAGCCCTTCATCGTCCGCGCCGCGTTTATGGGTTTTAATGATGCCAAGGTACGTGATCTACAGGAAAACAGACGTTTTGGGAATTGCCATACCCATGAAAATTTCGACCTCGTTCGTTGTTCTAAGCGTCTCATTGATTGGCCTAGGCGCGGCAGCTTTTGCACAGCGTACTCTAGCTCAAACCTTGCCATTGCATGAAGACCTCACGTCCCTCACGTCATCTGAAGGACAGACGTTGCTACTGGAGAGCGAGGGCTTAGCAGACTACATTCCCCTTGCAACCCAATTTATAACCCAGCAAAATCAAGCATTTTGTGGGGTTGCTACCACAGCGATGGTGCTGAATGCATTACACATTCCGGCTCCACTTGCAGATGAATGGGATCGGAACTATTTCACTCAGGAGAATCTTTTCAACGACCAGACTGAGGCTATTATTTCTCGTTCTGTGATCGAGCGCCAAGGGATGACGTTAGAAGAGCTAGCTGGCATCTTCGAGAGTTACCCAGTTGATGCAGAGGTATATCACGGAAGTGATGTAAGCCTGGATGATTTTCGCCAATTAATCGCTGATAATTTAGCGGAACCTGGAAACTTTGTCGTGGTCAATTATTTACGGCGGGCGATCGCCCAAGAAAGGGGTGGACATATCTCTCCGATTGGAGCCTACGATGCAGATACGGATCAGTTTTTGATTATGGACGTATCGCGTTACAAGTACCCCCCTGTTTGGGTCGGTGCAGAGGCTCTGTGGGCTGCGACGAACACCGTTGACTCGGTTTCGGGAAAAACCCGAGGATTTCTGCTCATCAGTGCTGAATAATGTCGCCACCATATTCACCATGTTCAAGTTAATGAGTTTCGTGCTTTATCCTTCGATAGGATATGGTGTGAATTCGACAAGTCACGAAGGGGTATTCATTCCTAAAAAAGGATAGGCATGATTGACGTTGAACATTTAAGCAAAGTATATGGTTCGACTGCCGCGATTGAAGATGTCACATTCGCCGTTGAACCGGGTGAAATTTTAGGATTTCTGGGGCCGAATGGTGCCGGTAAAACCACGACCATGCGAATCCTCACAGGGTATCTGCCTGCGAGTTGGGGAACGGCACGGGTGGCTGGGTTTGATGTCCACGAAGACTCGATGGAGGTGCGGCAGCGCATTGGCTACTTGCCTGAAACCCCTCCCCTCTACCCGGATATGACCGTCGAGGGATTCCTCTCATTTGTGGCGCGAATCAAAGGCATTGCAGCGGGCGATCGCTCCTCCCGTGTGGACTCAGCCCTGAAACGCTGTAACCTTGAAGAAAAACGTCATACGCTGATTCGCAAGTTGTCAAAGGGATTTCGGCAACGGGTGGGTATTGCCCAAGCGATCGTACATGACCCACCGGTTATCGTGCTCGACGAACCCACCGTTGGCCTTGATCCTCGCCAAATCATTGATGTGCGAAACCTGATCAAGTCTCTTGCCGGAGACCACACCATCATTTTGTCGACCCACATCTTGCCAGAGGTCAGCATGACCTGCAATCGCGTTGCGATTATTAATCGGGGACGAGTTGTGGCCACCAATACTCCTGATGAATTGGTCATGCAATTGCAGGGAGAGGTCACCTATGAGCTGCTGGTATCAGGCGCGGTTGATACCGTCAGATCAAATCTTCTGCAAATTCCTGGGGTCACCGCCGTAGAAACGATGGAGGGCGATCGCCTCTCTCCTGGACAATACCTGATCAAAGTGTCCCTCAGCTCTGGACAAGATGTTGGCCCTGACATCGCATCCACAGCCATTGGCGGTGGACTCCGGTTGTTCGAAATGAAGCGAAATCAGGCCAGCCTTGAAGAAGTATTCCTTGAACTCACCACAACAGAAAAAGCTATTGATAAACTAGGTGATTCGAGTCCTTCCGATGAGCAGGCCTCAGAAGCATCAGCGCCATCTGAACAGGTTGATTCCTCCAATGGATCTGATTCCTCCGATGAATTGGCTTAAGCAAGGTGAGTGGACGAATGCTGAAGAATCATCGAAAATCATGAGGGCGTTGTTGCCTGAGTGAAACAAGTAGATACGAACCAAAGGTCTCATGCGCATCATTTTAAGCAGTCTGATTGCAATTTATCGAAAAGAACTGCAGAGCTACTTTGCATCCCCCTTTGCATACGTCATTGCCGGAGTTTTTTGGCTTCTGAGCGGGGTCTTATTCCTGATGGTGTTGCAGGACTCAATTGTGCAAGCTGCCTCCAGCGATCAGTTTGGCTTTTCGAGTCCGATTGATGTGCCGTATAACGTCATGCTGGGATTTTCGGGGTGGGTGTCGATCATTTCCTTTTTTCTATTGCCGATGCTGTCCATGGGACTATATGCGGAAGAGCGAAAGCGCGGCACCCTAGAGTTATTGGCCACGTCTCCTGTTACCAATTGGGCTGTCGCCCTCGGGAAACTCTTGGGCGTCTTGACTTTTTTCATAACGATGCTGATTCCCCTCATTATTTATGAAGCGTTTGCTCTGGGAACTGCCGATCCGCCGATTCAACCCTCTGTACTGGTGTTGGGGCATGTTGGCCTCATCCTCATGGCAGGAGCCATTCTCTCCATCGGTATGTTCATCTCATCTCTGACGGATAGCAGCATCTTGGCCGCTATTCTCACCTTTGTGGTGATGACTTTTTTGCTCATTATGGATGGGATTTCGGATGCATTTGGCGGGCCAATCGGGGACGCGCTCGGACACCTATCGCTGTTACGCCACTATGGGAATTTGGCTCAGGGTGTGCTGGACTCTAGCAGCATTATTCTGTTTTTCAGCTATATGGTGTTGGGTTTATTCTTAACGGCTCAAGCGATTGAAGCGTTTCGATTCCAGCGCTCTTGATTCCATGTTTTCGATTTGTATGTGCCCCTGATTATGAAGAAGCTTTCTGTTGACCTAAGACCCCTGAAATATCTCGGATGGCTCGCTCCTGTGCTCATTATTATGGGCATCACCACAGGCATTGTTGCGGGTTCATGGGGGACATTACCGATTGGATTGATCAGTGCGGGTGTTGTTGTGCTGCTGCTGTGGCTGTTGTCAGAGTGGCGATCGCTCCCTGGCTTTTTTGGGAAACGCTCCACTCAGGCAGGCACCAATGCTGTTGTCGCAACTTTGGCTGTGCTGATTATCCTGGGGTTAGCCAATGTCTTAGCCGTGCGCTATGCGGGCCGGACAGACTTGACGGAGAATAAATTATTCACCCTGGCACCTCAGACCCAGGAAGTGCTGCAAGCGCTGGATCAGCCCGCTAAGATCTGGATTCTGTCGGGTGGTGAGGCTGAACAGAATCCCTTCGATGAAGAGTTGCTGAATAACTATCGTCGGGAAAGTGATAATTTCTCATATGAGTATGTTGATCCACAGCTTCAGCCTGGCGTTGCCCGTGAGTTTGATACCCCAACGTTTGGGAATGTCTATCTCGAAATGGCCGGAAATCGCCGTTTAGTGCAAACGGTTAGTCCTCAGCAAAGACTCTCCGAACGGCAGCTAACCAATGCACTGCTGCAAACGAGGAGCGATCGCCAGCCCAAAGCCTATTTTCTTCAAGGACATGGAGAACGGCTCTTGGAAGAGGGGCAAGGAGGATTAGCCGAGATTCGTCGGTTATTGGAAGATGAAAATTATCAGATCGAAACCCTTAATTTAACGGCTTCTGGAGCAATACCAGCAGATGCCGATGTCGTCATTGTGGCAGGCCCTCGACGACCTTTATTGGAGGGAGAAGTGGCCACTCTCCAGTCTTATTTAGAAGGTCAGAGTGGACTGATGCTCTTGATTGATCCAGACACGGATTCTGGCCTGACTCCATTGTTAGAAGATTGGGGCGTTGCGCTCGATAACTTACTGGTGATTGACCCAACAGGGCAAGCACTTGGGTTGGGGCTGACAACTCCCCTTGTGCAAACCTATGGCGAACATCCCATCACCCAAGAATTCAATGAAGGTATTTCGTTTTTTCCTGAGTCTCAGGTGGTGGAGCTGACGAATACGCAACCTGACGTAGAAACAGCTCCTCTCTTGATTACCAATGAGCAGACCCAGGCGGTTTCGATTCCAGAAAGTGGAGAAATTCAGCTTGATACGGCCGATATCGATGTCACGGGTTCTGTCGTTTTAGGTGTCGCACTTAATCGTCCCGTCGATAACTCGGCATCAACACCGGAGCCTGGGGAGGATATTGAAACACCCTTGGATGAGGAAAATGCCGATGCTCTCGCTGATGACGATCCAGACCCAGAGGCTCGAATGGTGGTCATTGGCAATTCCAGCTTCATTGTCAATGGACTGGTCAATCAGCAGTTGAACGGGGATGTATTTCTCAATTCTGTGGCATGGCTCAGCCAACAAGAGGAGCAAGCGCTCTCCATTCGTCCTCGGGAAGTGACCAATCGCCGTTTGGCACTCGGTACTCAACAATGGATCATCATAGCCCTCAGTTCGGTTGTCATCCTACCGCTCATTGGTGTTGGCGGGGCGATCGCCCTTTGGGTCAGGCGTCGATAAGACTCTAAGTCCAATAAAATTGGGAATTGGGTCATTGAATGTTCACCCAAGTCATTGTTCTGTCGTGATGTGATTGCATAAACCTGTGATTCTATGAAACTCAAAGCACCGACCGTTTTTTTAGTAGGCATTGCTGCCATTCTGGGGCTTGTAGTTTTTGCAGAGTTCCAAGGGGGCGATCGCACAGATACCGAGACCGAAGCACAGCCTCTCTTTTCCTTTGATGAAGAAGATGTTCAATCCTTCTCAGTCGAGACCGATATCGAGACTCTTGCCTTCGAGCGAGATGCCGAAGGAGTATGGAAAATGGTTCAGCCCGAAACATTTCTCGCTAGCGATGCTTCAGTGTCTTTCTTGCTTAATCTCTTGGCAACTGGAGAGAGCGATCGCACCTTCGCGGTTTCTGCTGATGAGCTTGGCGACTTTGGCCTAGCAGATCCTCAAGCCATGATTGACATCGTGCTTCAAGATGAAACAAGCCATCAAATTGTATTGGGCGATTTTGATTTCAGTCAGCAATCGATGTACGCACGCGTTGATGCAGAAATTGTTGATGCAGCTGCAGCTGATACGGTGGATATTGTCCTTGTCCCTACTACATTCGATGCGGCGGTGAACCGATCAGTTGAGGATTGGCAGCAGATTGAATCCGACGTGCCAGCAGAGAGCGGTATAGATGAGACCGTGCCCGAGGAACTTGAAACCGAAGTTCCTTTAGAAAACAGTACTGAAGAGGTTGTGCCGGAAGAAAGCGAATTCCAAGAGGGAGCGTCAGAGGAAGGTGAGCCGCAAGAGTAGACCTCTTGCAATATTCGGTTCACGATGTGCTAGTGACTCAACTTATGCCCCGATCTGATCCGGATCGTTAGTCCGCTACATACTGCGTACTCAATTATGCAAGAGGTCTAGTGACCTATTCAAAGATGCGGTAAGGGCCGAATAGTAAACAGAAATCGCTTAGATGTTCGAAATACAATGCAAGACCAAAAGTGGCGCACCCCAGATATATGAGGTACGCCACTTTAATCGCTGACAAATTTGCTAAAGCATGCTTAGATTACAGAGCATTACCACGAGGTAGGACTTCCTCAGGGAATACAAACTTCTCGTGGGGCTGGTCTTGCACAGCCATCCAAGCGCGAATACCTTCGTTCAACAAGATGTTCTTGGTGTAGAACGTCTCAAACTCAGGGTCTTCTGCGGCACGAATCTCTTGACTAGTAAAG
>JBCCWF010000433.1:0-5880 GCA_039194035.1 Cyanobacteria bacterium P01_E01_bin.6
CAGTTTTTAAAGCGAGTTTATTGATGCCTATGTTGGCCTCGCTACATCTTGACACCATCAGAGAGCCGATAGATTTCACAGATATCGCTTGGAAGAATACTCATCAGAGACTGATATCCCTGGATGAGTGATTGTCTGACCTCAGTTTCTGACAACATTGTGCCTTCTGCATGCAAATGGGCAGCAATTCGGGTTGGGTTCCAGTGAAAGGTTTGAGTCATCAATACAACAAAGCGATGGAGAGGCGATAGTTGATCGAGTGCTTGCTCTAGATAGTACAAAAGTGGAGGAGATGCTTCTGCTAATGAATAGTGGATGGATTCCACCGGTGGCAATTTTGCGTGATTAACGCACACAGTCGTTGCACTGACCAACCACGTTTGCAAATTGAATGTCGAGACAACGTCAGTTTCCGGTACATTCCCTGAACAAGAAGAGCTAGATATATCAAGCTCTCGTAGCTCATGATGAATGTGTTTCCAAACCATAGAAAAGAGATATTCGGCTTGTACTGGCGATCGCACGGCATGATGAATCAACGTGTAGACAATCGAACCATACCGACAGAAAATGGCCACAAAATACTGTCCCTGAAGAGGGTGGCGCTGAAAAAGAGTCAATAATTCCTGATCGGTCCGCTGAGCCAAGGACTGAACAAGCGGGTGCTGGCATTCGGAAAAGTGTGGAATCTGCACAATGATTTAACCCAAGAACTCACCGTGAATAGTCACCGTATCCCCTGAAACGAACAAAGCTGACAAGTTGCCCCACACTATAGCGACTTGTTTTATCATTTGGCCAATCTTATGAAAACTCTACGAAAACCAGATGGTTGCCTCGTGATGCCCGTACAAATCTTATATGGACGATAGAACTTCCGCATGAGGAGTCTCGATCTTGGTAAATCATGCAAGGATATACTAGTCAGTAATTTACAAATTACTCAGCATATCTCCTGATAAACGATACGCGACTACAGACTACAAGGGATAAATTGAACGCATGAACGCAGGAATTGACCTCCAAGCCAGTTTTGTAAGCATTTTGACGCAACTTGGCCTACCCGTTGGTTTTTCCAAGGCTCTTTGGATGCCTTTTCCAATGCTACTGATGCTCGTGGGTGCAACAGTTGGTGTCCTTGTAACGACTTGGTTGGAACGCAAAATTTCTGCTGCTGTACAGCAGCGTATTGGGCCTGAATATGCCGGGGCATTTGGCATGTTGATTCCAGCCGCAGACGGCCTCAAGTTGCTGACAAAAGAAGACATTCTTCCGAGAAAGGCAGACCCTATTCTTTACACGATGGGGCCAGTGCTAGTCGTGATTCCTGTGTTCTTGTCTTATCTCATCGTTCCATTTGGCCAAAACATTCGTGTTACCGACTTAGGTGTTGGCATCTTCCTTTGGATTGCACTGTCAAGCATTGCTCCCATCGGCTTGTTGATGGCTGGGTATGCATCCAACAACAAGTACTCTCTGTTGGGAGGATTACGGGCAGCTGCTCAATCCATTAGCTATGAGCTGCCGCTCGCTCTCGCCGTTCTTGCCGTTGTTATGATGTCAAATTCATTGAGCACCGTTGACATCGTTAATCAGCAATCAGAATACGGAATCTTAAGCTGGAACATCTGGCGTCAGCCTGTAGGGTTTTTGATTTTTTGGATTGCGGCGCTCGCCGAATGTGAACGACTTCCCTTTGACTTGCCTGAGGCAGAGGAAGAGCTAGTT
This sequence comes from Cyanobacteria bacterium P01_E01_bin.6, assembly GCA_039194035.1. Classification (GTDB taxonomy): domain Bacteria; phylum Cyanobacteriota; class Cyanobacteriia; order CAKZMO01; family CAKZMO01; genus JBCCWF01. Next base: position 1,729 of record JBCCWF010000433.1, read on the forward strand.
GCCGGATATCAAACAGAATATGCGGGCATGAGATTTGCCTTGTTCTACCTCGGTTCATACGTCAACTTGATTCTGTCGGCACTGTTTGTTTCTGTTCTTTACTTGGGTGGCTGGAGTTTTCCGATTCCAGTCGAACTACTGGCAAACTGGATCGGTGTTAGCGAAACGACCGCTTGGCTTCAAGTATTGACTGGGGCTTTGGGGATTGTGATGACTATCTTTAAGGCCTACTTGCTTGTCTTTTTGGCTATTCTGCTGCGATGGACTGTACCCCGCGTTCGAATTGATCAACTTCTAGATTTAGGGTGGAAGTTTTTGTTGCCTGTCGCGTTGGCCAATTTGTTGATTACAGCAGCTCTCAAGTTGTCTTTTCCTGTGGCCTTCGGAGGATAGGGAAGAGTAATTTTCAAGGAGAAGGCGATCGCCCTTCCTCTTGAAAATACTCGACTCACGTTGTGTCTTCATTAATTCATTCAATGAACCTGAACCACCATGCTCAACTTCCTAAAACAAGTTAGTGACTATACAAAAGGTGCTGTAGAAGCTGCTCGCTATATCGGGCAAGGACTGGCCGTCACCTTTGACCACATGCAACGTCGCCCGATTACGGTTCAATATCCTTATGAGAAATTGATCCCATCCGAGCGCTACCGTGGACGCATTCATTTCGAGTTTGATAAGTGCATTTCTTGTGAAGTTTGTGTTCGAGTCTGCCCGATCAATCTGCCTGTGGTCGATTGGGAATTCAATAAGGCCACCAAGAAGAAAAATCTGAAGCACTACAGCATCGACTTTGGGGTTTGCATTTTTTGTGGGAACTGCGTCGAGTATTGCCCGACGAACTGTTTGTCCATGACGGAAGAATATGAACTCGCAGCGTACGATCGCCACGAACTGAATTATGATAGTGTCGCTCTGGGTCGACTCCCGTATAAAGTAACGCAAGACCCAATGGTTAAGCCCATGCGTGAGCTTGCATACTTGCCTAAGGGAGTGATGGATCCCCATGATTTGCCACCAGGTTCTCAACGAGCAGGTAAATTGCCTGCCGAAATCCTTGGAGAATTAGAGCAGGCAGCGAGTCAAAACCAGGATTCAGAAGCAGAAACTGCGGAAGCAAAGTGAGGAATAAAGCGTGAATTTAGCAGATGGCGTTCAACTCGTTTCACTCGGCATCTTAGGGGCAATGATGCTGGGCACTGCGTTGGGAGTTGTGTTGCTCTCAAACATTGTCTATTCAGCGTTTCTTCTAGGCGCTGTGTTTATCAGTCTGTCTGGGATGTATGTGTTGTTGAATGCTGGGTTTGTTGCGGCGGCGCAGATTCTGATTTATGTCGGGGCAGTCAATGTCCTAATTTTGTTTGGAATTATGCTAGTTAACAAGCAAGAAACGTTTGTAACGATTTCGAATGCTTGGGTCAGCAAAATCGTTACAGCTGTTGTGTGTGTTGGTCTGTTTGCGCTGCTAGGAGCCATGATTCTCAACACACCGTGGGCCTTATCCAGTGAGTCGATCACAGGAGATGCAGCAACTCTGGAAATTGGCAAACACCTATTTAGCGATTTTCTCTTGCCCTTTGAACTTGCGTCAGTACTGCTGCTCATGGCACTGCTTGGTGCCATTGTTCTAGCTCGCCGTGAGTTTTTGCCTGATGATGAAATGTCGGGCGATGGATCTGCGAGTGAGCTGTTGACCCTACCCGAACGACGCCAAGAGTTAGCGTCCACTGCGGGCGATCGCCCGTCTGCGAATTAATCTCCTTGTCTTCGAATCAACAGCATCATGCTTAAATAGCCTTAGGTATAACGGCCACTATTCACCTATCCATATGCAACTTGAGTATTTTCTATTTTTAGCTGCAGCGCTTTTCTGTATCGGCATCTACGGTCTTGTTACCAGCAGGAATGCCATTCGTGTGTTGATGTCTATTGAGCTTCTACTCAACGCTGTCAACTTAAATTTGCTGGCCTTTTCTAATTATCTGGACCCGGCAACAATCAAGGGTCAAGTATTCAGCGTATTTGTTATTACGATTGCAGCTGCTGAATCTGCCGTTGGCTTAGCGATTGTCCTCGCGATCTACCGAAATCGCGACACTGTTGATATGGAACAATTCAACCTATTGAAGTGGTAATCCTTCACTTAGTAATCGCGTGCAGCTTAATCAAGTCATCATTGCTTACAAAGCCGGCAACTCGCTGAGCAAAAAATGGGCTGAGCAATGCTCACAACAGCTTGAGAAGCGAAATTGTCATGTGTTGATGGGGCCAAGTGGGCCAACCGATAACCCATACCCAGTTTTTTTATCGTCTGTAACGAGGCCCATTGACATGGCGTTAGTGTTTGGTGGAGATGGTACAGCCCTGGCTGCTGCGCGTCATCTCGCGGCCGATCACATTCGTATCTTAGCGGTCAATATCGGTGGAAACTTAGGCTTTTTAACAGAATCTCACGAAGATTTTACTGATTCTGAAGTGGTTTGGGATAGGCTGTTGGCCGATCGATTTGCAGTGCAACGTCGGTTTATGCTGCAAGCCACAACCCATGAAGGGAATCGCATTAATCTGGAGCCCATGAGCGATCGCTTTTTGGCTCTCAATGAAATGTGTGTCAAACCCGCATCCGCTGACCGCATGCTGACGTCAATTCTTGAAATGGAAATTGATGGCGAAATTGTCGATCAATATCAAGGCGACGGACTCATCGTCTCAACTCCTACGGGCTCAACGTGTTACACCGTCGCGGCAAACGGTCCTATCGTGCATCCTGGCATGGATGCCATGGTTGTCACACCCATTTGTCCGCTGAGTCTATCTAGCCGTCCTATTGTTTTGCCGCCAGGGTCTGTTGTGAGTATTTGGCCCTTAGCGGACAACGATCTCAGTACAAAGCTTTGGATGGATGGCGTCATGGCCACTTCGATTTGGCCAGGGCAGCGGGTTGATATTCGGATGGCAGATTGCCCCGCTGAATTCATTATTTTGAGAGAACACTACTCGTATTACCAAACTCTTCGCGAAAAGCTGCATTGGGCCGGAGCAAGAATTCGGTATAGCAACCACCATCGAAATTAAAACGATCTGGGATGTTCCGATCAATAAGACCTCAGACATAAATAAACCAAAACCATATGGGGAAGCATGGTTTTCCATTCAGGAAAACCATGCTTCCCAGCCTAGATGAAGTTTCATTAGACGGATTGATTCCGTCATGTGTGAGTGATATGAGCGTTCTTACAGGATCCGACCAGGTGAATGTACTGGTCGTTGGAGCCAGTGGCGGTATTGGATTAGGGTTTGTCCAGGCTCTACTCAAAGACAGTCATGTGCATCGGCTGATGGCAACCTATCGGAATCCTGACAAGGCTAGCGAGTTGTTGTCACTGAGCGAAAAACATCCGCAGCTCACGTGCCTATCACTCGATATCACCGATGAGTGTCAAGTGTCAGAGGCGATCGCCCAAGTCAGCAGATTGGTTCCTCAATTGCACCTTGTTGTAAACTGCGTGGGCTTGCTCCACGACGGCGATTTGCAACCAGAGAAGAGCCTTCGCCACATTAATCCCGAACACCTCATGCGCTATTTTCAAGTCAACAGTATTGGGGCGGTCTTGCTAGCCAAACATCTGATGCCCCTCTTCAAACGAGACACGCTCAGTATCTTTGCAACCATTTCAGCCAAAATTGGCAGCATTGAAGATAATAGGCTCGGCGGATGGTATGGCTATCGTGCATCTAAAGCGGCGCTCAATATGTTTCTAAAGACAACCTCAATTGAATATAGCCGTCGCTGTCCTAAAACTATCGTCACCTCACTACACCCTGGTACGACCGATACACCTCTCTCAGAACCATTTCAGCGCAATGTCCCGCCCGAAAAGCTCTTTCCGGTAAATCGCACCGTTACCCAACTTCTCGCAATTTTGAATACCCTCACGCTTAACGATAACGGCAGTTTTTTCTCATGGGATGGCAGTCGACTCCCGTGGTGACCGCATACAACACATGACTTGGCATTGGCATTGGCATTGAAATAATGCCTTAGGATTGCTCCGAGTCCTTAAAATCTATGGCAATGATTGTCCCAAATAGTTTGGTGGGGGCCCAGGCAGAAGGGGGGTGGACCACACAAAAATAAATGGGAAAAAGAAA
>JBCCWF010000434.1:0-5874 GCA_039194035.1 Cyanobacteria bacterium P01_E01_bin.6
AACCACGCTATCTCCCGTCACTTCATTTCATTTGTGCTTACTGCGTAATTTCTACAGCCAATTGCCGACAAGGACAAATGGAGCCCAATAAAAAGGATGACGATATTCGTTTTGTTGCAGAAGTAGGAGTTGTGCTTCTCTCAGCAAATTGCTCTTTGAAGAGGTGGGCTTTTCACTAAGCAGATGATAAAACTGGGTCATGAACAAGGCCGTTGATTCATCGTTGACAGACCAGAGAGTCGCTAAGGTGCTTTGGGCACCTGCTCTTACCGCAAATCCAGCTAATCCCAGTGTTGCTTGTTTGTCCCCTGTTGCCGTTTGACAAGCACTCAAGACCAGTAGTTCTACAGGTCGAGAAGATTCAGTATGTCGAGTGCGGACCAAGGTTTCAAGCTCTCCGACATGGATTTGATCTTCCCAGCTCAGGAGGAATGTCTGTTCTGGATCCGAGCTAAATTGGCCATGGGTTGCTAAATGTACGATGGGAAATGTCGTGTTTGCTAATTCTGTCTCCAAGTTGTCTGTCGTGAAGTCCTCATTGAGAAACGTATCTGATGGAAAGGTTTGAGAGATTTCGTTAATTTCAGCTTCTACTCCTGGCAATGCGGAAAATCCCAGCCGAGCTTCTGAAATTCCTGCAGTTAATACACGCATGTCTCCCGAACCGATGGTTGACGCTGCGACAAGCTGGAGCCCCGGAGCTAAAGCGACGCCGTAGCGTTCGATTAGATACTGCTCACCGTCGTAGAGAGCAGCCATCGGGATATTGCGCAAGAATCCATCCAGCACAAACACCAGTGTTTCCATTTGATGTTCGTGCAGCGCTGGTTCAAGGGGGCGAATCAACCAGTCATAGACTTGTTTCGAGACCTCTAGTCGAGTCCGATCTGAGAAAATAGGATTCAAAGACTGCAACATCTGCTCTAGCGTTCTATCAACTTTAGTTTTGGGATGGTTGATGGTGTATTGCTGAAGTGGTACGCCAGGAATGGAGAGAATGACCTCCATGCGGTCATCCAGAATTAGAGGATAGATAACAGCAGCTGTTGGGTCGATGTCGTCAATTTGCTGGATCTGCACATCTAAACAGGCAGACCGGAAAAAATTTTCAAGTTCTGCTAATTGGAGATCTTCAAGAACTTCGCGGACTTGCTGCAGGTTGTTGGAGGAAGCTCCAGGCTGAAGCAGTAGATCCGCAAATTCTCGATAAACAGGTTCGACGTTTTCGCGGAATGAGAACTGAAACTCTGGGTTGGTAACTAGTAATTCGCGATTGACAGACTTCAAAAGATGGATCGCTTCAGTGTATGAGGCGATCGCCTCTACCCTCTTTCCTTGATAGATCGCTGGACTTTTTCCGATGGCTTGCTTCGCGTAAATGCGCCCAAGTTGCCATTGCCATCGATAGGCAATTTCGGGTGCATTGGCAATTTGGGACAACACGAAGGCACGCTGAGTCAGGTCATCAGCCCAGCTATATTCAGCAGAAATTTCATAGACTTGGCCGAGTTCACCCAATGCATAGGACTCAGCTTGTGAGTCGTTGAGCTGTCGAGCCTGTTGAACCGCACGGTTCAACAGATGTGCGATGTCAAGGGTTGATACAAGTGACGGTGGCGGTTCTTCTTCGGCTAACGCAGGGCTTTCTTCGGAGCCTTGTGGATGTGCCGTCTTCAGGAGCGTTGAGGCAAAGTTAATATGGGCATAAACGCCCATTCGACTGGGCGTGAGTTGTTCTAACTGCTGTTGAATAACTGGAAGCAACGATCGAGCAGAGTCCCATTGTTGATGATCAACCGCTAAATTAAATTGCCCCAGATAGGCTTCGATTTGGCGATTTGGGTTGGATGTAGAGGCGATCGCGGCCTGATAGGTCTGTTGAGCTTGGTCTGTTTCTCCCAGGGCTTGATAGACATGGCCCAAAGTCAACTGTGCGGCTGATAATTCGTTGTTTAGGCTGAAGGAGTGGGCGAGAACAATTCCTTCGATCAGGAGATTACGGGCTGTGGTGAGATTTCCTGTTACTTGGAGCACATTGCCTAAGCTGATTAAGCTGAGCGCTTTTAGGGGTGATTCTGATTGCTGAGACACCTCTGCGGATGCTTCCTCTAAGAGAGCTTGAGCCTGCCGATAAAATCCGAGCATTTGGAGTGCTTGGGCTTGATTTGTACGACTCCCGATGGCACCAAGGGCATCGTCTTGTTGTCGATAGGCATCTTCGGCTTGTTTCCACGCATCAATGGCGATTTCAGGCTCACCCATGGCCAAATGCAGTTCGCCCAAGGCATTTAGAGCCTGAGCCTGAAGCTGTCTACCAGCAGCGATGGTATCTAGCTCCGTGTTGTGTTCGAGCCTGTCAATGAGTGCCAAGCTCTGATGAATCGAATCATCCGCTAATTCTAACTCTCCAAGTCTTTGGTAGACCAAGGTCAGATAATTCAAGCTGGCAATATGGCGACTAATGTCATTGGTCTGTTGAGCGGCATGCATCGCTGCTTCCCAAACCCTGGCGGCTTCTGCAAGGTGACCTTCTGCATACAGGCTCTGACCTTGGCTGAGCAAAGCAGCAGCCGTCGTTTCAGGTGAGGAGATTTCAACAACGGATGCAGTCGATGGTGATGGCGATTCGATGGCGATCGCCGGTTTGAACACGCTGACGCAGAGCACGGTCGCGAAGAAAAGCAACACACTCACATGAATGATGCTTAGCCGTGGAATCCATTGACGTTTCATTGATGTACCCGAACACGACAAGCAATTACGAACGTTGACTTACGAGGATGATCCAGGTTGATGTCCTAACAAGGAAACAGCATGATGTTGCAACAACATAAAGCCCATAAACCCTGTTGTGATTCAGCCTAAACCAGATGTTATGCCTCAATCAGAGGAGCCTATGGTGCCAACAGGTGAGTCCGTAAGATGAGCAACATTCCCCCTTTTCTTGCATTCCCGTGTTGGGTGCAAAAATAACCGCAGATAGAAACCAGCGAATAAATTGTTATTGTTTGAGATTCAATGTTGTCATTTCTCCTCTCCTGAGAGGGCTTATACCCTACGCCGGGAAGAATTTAGCGGGATTCTGGGGCGCGGAGTGCCCCAGAATCCCGCCTTATAAATACAAGTCCCTAAGTTCGATTGATTTAACTCGCCGTTCTGTGAGAGTAAGCCTGAACCCATGGGAACCCTCTAATCAACTGAGAGAGCTACTTGCTACCCGTTGCAAATCATGCAATCTGCAGGCCTCTCTTCACTTGGCATTAGAGTTGATTTCACCTATGAATGCTCCACAAACTATGAATGCTCCACATTTTATTGTTGTTGGTGCTCACAAAGCTGGCACGACATCCTTGCACCACTACCTCAATCAACATCCTGATATTTTCCTGCCTTCGGTCAAAGGAGCTGACTTGCTATGCCAACACGCCATCACCGAGTTAGAGAATGCAGGAGATTATCTCGCACAATTTGATGCGGCTGAGACAGGACAGATGTGTGGTGAAGTTTCCAGTGTCTATCTCCATGCGGGAAAACCTATTACCGAGAAAATCAAGCGGTTGTTCCCGACGGTGAAGATTATTGCGATGCTCAGAAACCCGATTGACAGAACCTATTCTCATGCATTGTGGGCGCGCTCGTATGCACCTGATGAGGTGCCTCACTTAGACGAACTAATCTTGAACTCGAAAAAGTTTCTTTCTCCCGGCTTATATGCCACACACTTAAAGCAGTATTTTTCTTGTTTTGGTCGCGATCACATCAAGCTCATCCGATATGACGACTTTCAAAACAGTTCAAGTCACGTGATTACCGAGCTTTATCGCTTTATTGGTGTCGATGACACATTTACTCCTGACATGTCAAGGCGTCATCATTCTGGAACGCTAAAGCTTTCGAATTCTTACAACAGCTTACTGAAGACAAGAGCATCCGTTAGTCCAGTTTTGAAAGCACTCATTCCAAAACCCATTCGAGGCACGATACGAAATGCACTCTATCGAAAAAGCCATGCTCCCAAGCCATTGATGTCGCGACAGCTCAGGGTAGAGTTGGTGAATTATTTTCGTGATGAAATTATGGAGCTCAAAGAACTCACGAACCTGGATGTATCGCATTGGCTTGACCTCCCAGAACCTAGCGAGGCTTGAACAAAGCTCTGAGGAGCGCCTCCTCAAGCGTGTATATCTTGAGGATTACGTACCGGAATGAGTAGTGCGATAACGGCGAGAGGAATGCTGGCGCAGAGATAAAGGCCAGGCCGATAGCTTCCAAAGAGAGCATTGCATACGGCCAAGAGAGATGGGCCAATGGCACTCGCGATCACGAGAACCATCATCTCGACTCCGGCGATCGCCCCTAGATGCCTTCGCCCAAAGTACTTTGGCATGGTTACCGTCGATAAGGTACCGAAACAACCTCCACTGATGCCCAAGCCAACAATGGCAATGAGACGAACCATCCCATTGTCGAGATGGGCGATGCTCGCAATGCCGATCGCTTCGACGATCATCATGCCAATGAAAAGGGTGCTCAACGAGGTTCGATCAGCGACAATCCCGATTGCGTATCCAGTCAACGTCGAGAACAGAGCAATAGGGAGAAATAAGGCGACGGTTTGTTTCTCTGCTAGCCCGACGGCTGCTCCGATATCGACAATGTGGAACGTGATGCCGGTAATGGTGAGAGCCTGAGATGCCAGTGCAAACGTGACAGCCCAAAAAGCAAGGGTGCGCAGAGCCTCTGGTCGGCTGAAGTCACGGGTTGTTGGAGAAACAGCCTGGGCGGTTTGGTTACAAGTCAATTCATTGGAAGGAGAATTCAATGAGGATGCCGACAACGTAGACGATGGAGTGATTGCAGAAGGTGAACGCCCATCCATCACCAAGCCGCATTCTTCTGGATTGTCTCGATAGAGCAGCCAACCAAGGCTTGCCATGCCGAACCCAACCAAGACCGCAAGACTTAGCCACGCTCCGCGCCAGCCAAATCCGTCAATGAAAAAGCTGAGTAATAATGGAGCGGACGAAAACCCGAAGGATACGAACACACCAGCGGTGCCAGACGCCATCCCTCGACGGCGGTCAAACCACTTCCCGAGAGTCGTGCGGCTGACGAGGGTCAACATACCTTGTCCGCTAAACCGGAGACTGACAAAGCCAAGACACAGGACGATAAAGGTGATGGTAATCGGGGCATTGAGAGATAGCGCTGTATTCATCCATTGGGCAAGGCGATCGCTCAGGCTCATGTAAACCAGCGTGATGGCAAGCCAGATTGACGCACCAACCACAACTAGTCGCGCCCCACATCGATCGATAAAAACTCCGCCAAAGGGCAGCAATAAGCCGCTGGTGAGCGTCCCTATGAGATAGGCATTGCTGAGCATCACGCGAGATAATCCAGTGGTCGCAATGAGATGATCGGTAAAGACGCTAACCCCTGCTGTCTGACCTGGAATACTCATGAGGACGCCGAGGGTCGTCGCTCCTAAAATAATCCAGCCATAAAATACTGGGAGTGCGCGGGGCTGAAACGGAAAGCTAGGCTGCATGAAGGGAGTTTGATTCAGGCGCTTAAGGGCCATTTTAAGCATTAGGTTTAGGCATCACGTTGTGAGAGGGGTAAGGAGTCGAGGCGATCGCCATCGTAGACCAACTTGCCCTTGACATGCATTCAATACATTCTGTCCACGACTTTGCAAAATTCAAGGGTTAAGCCGTTAGCTATTTACACGACTTGGCAATCTTCTCAAATCGACGACGAAAGAATGAGGTTTTTGGGGGGGGGTGGGGGGGGCCCAAAAAAACAGGCAGTGGGGAAAATTGGGAGGGGGGGGGTATAAGGGGTTGTTTGGGGTTGGGGGGGGGGGTCGTA